>JAVEEB010000259.1 GCA_030840665.1 Frankiaceae bacterium
ACGACGATGTCCCGGACCCCGAGCTCGGCGTACGGCGTGGTGGCGGGGCTCGGGTCGGGCGTCGGGCCGGTCGTCATGGGCGCACGCTATCGCCCTACGCTGGACCAGCCGGGCTATTACCGGCGCGTCGGCGCATGCCGATGTGTCAACCTGGAACACTTCACGCACGTCGCACGTTCTGACGAGACGCACAGCAGACGAAGGGAGCGAGCATGGTCACCGCAGCAATGGAGCGCAGTCAGCTCCTCGACGAGCAGCGATGCGATCGCTGTGGCGCACGCGGCGCCGTTCACGCCATCGCCCCCGGTGGACGTGACCTGGTGTTCTGCGCGCATCACGGACGTGAGTACGCCGAACAGCTCCGTGCCGACGGCTTCGAGGTCTCCGACCTCAACTGATCGTTTGGTACGACGAAAGGCCCGGCAGCGACGGCCCCTGAATGCAGGGGGCCCGCAGCCGGGCCTTTCGCGTCAGCGATCAATTTCCGGAGGCGGGGCGTTCTCTGGCCGTCGTCGGGAACATCTCCCTGTCTCCGGCTCGTCGGCTGTGCGGGCCGGTCATTGACCAACCTTCAGCACGTCAGGGAGATCAGCGATGCCCGAGAACACAGAGCCGCAACAGCAGACCCGCCCCGGCGCGACCGGTGCGATGCATCCGAAGCCGAAGGACGAAATGTCCGACTACACCGGCAGCGGGTTGCTGCAAGGCAGGCGGGCGCTCATCACCGGCGGCGACTCGGGTATCGGCCGGGCGGTCGCCGTGGCGTTCGCGAAGGAGGGCGCGGACGTGTCGATCGCGTTCCTCGCTGAGAAGGAGGACGCAGAACACACGGCGTCCCTCGTGGAGGCAGCCGGTCGGCGGGCGGTGCTCATCGCGGGCGACCTGTCCGAGGAACGCAACTGCCGGCAGGCCGTACAGACAACGGTGGCTGAGCTGGGCGGGCTCGACATCCTCGTCAACAACATCGCGTACCAGAACCCCGTCGAATCGCTCGCCGACATCACGAGCGAACAATGGGAACGCACGTTCCGCACCAACATCCACAGTTACTTCTGGACCACGAAGGCCGCCCTGCCCCATCTCGGGCCCGGCTCGGCCATCATCAACACGGCGTCGATCAACGGGTTGCGCGGCAACAAGAGCCTCATCGACTACTCGGCCACGAAGGGCGCGATCCTCGCGTTCAGCCAGTCGATCGCTCAGGCGTTCGTGGACAAGGGCATCCGCGTGAACGTCGTCGCCCCGGGGCCGGTGTGGACACCGCTCATCCCGTCGACCATGCCCGAGGAGAAGGTCGCCTCGTTCGGCGACCACGTCCCGATGGGCCGGCCCGCGGATCCGGACGAGATCGCCCCGTCGTACGTGTTCTTCGCGTCCAACCGCACGTCGAGCTACTACACGGGCGAAGTGCTCGCACCGGTCGGCGGGGAGACCCTGCCGGGCTGACGCGACACCCGGCTCCGTTCTCAGGGGGCTCAGCTGGCGCGGCGCGCGGGCTCGTCGTCGGCGATCGACTGACCCCAGGTGGAGAAGGCGACCTCCGCGAGGGGTTTGCGGCTGCGGGCCGCGCGCTCGCGCTCGGCGAGCAGGTCCGGCAGCCGGTGGGCCAGGTCACGGCGACCTACGGCGATGACCGTCAACGGCTTGTAGCCGTCCGGGATCCCGAGGGAGGTAGCGAGTGCGTCGGCATCGAAGCCGCCCATCTGGTGCGTCACCAGATTGCGGTGCTCAGCCTCGATCGTGAGGTGCGCAACCGACTGACCGACGTCGTACGACGCCCAGTGATTGTCCCCGCCGCTCGGCGCGGTCGTCTCGGCGACGGCGACGATCAAGGCACTGGCATCGGGGGCCCAGGCTGCGTTGAAGTCCGCGAGTGAGGCGGCAATAGCGGCGAAGGTCTCGTCGCCGCGGCGGCCGACGAGGAAGCGCGCCGGCTGCGAGTTGCCCGCGGACGGCGCCCAGCGGGCGGCTTCCAGCAGGGCGATCAGGTTGTCGTCGGCCAGCCGGTGTTCCACGTCGAACGACCGTGAGCTCCACCGGCCCGCCAACAGCGGGTGGATCTGCGTGGCGGTGGCGGCGGGCTTCGCGTGCTGTGGCATTACGTGCTCCTCGGTACAGAAAGTTCTGACGCTCCATCCAACATTGTTGATGTTTCAACTATTCCTTGCTTTGTCGGGCTCGGGGGACGGTCCGGCTGCGCCGGTCGGTAGGCTCGCCGCCTATGGATGCGGTGCTTCAGGTCGACGACGTCTCAGTGGTCCGGGACGGCTCGACACTGCTCGCGGGCGTCTCGCTGTCCGTCCGCGCCGGCGAACATTGGGCGCTCGTCGGGCCCAACGGGGCGGGCAAGACGACGCTGTTCGGGATCCTGGGCGCGCGGGTGCATCCCACGAAAGGCGTCGCCCGCATCCTGGGGCGCCGGCTCGGCACCGTCGAGCTGCAGGCGTTGCGCGCCCTCGTGGGTCAGGTGGACCAGCGTTTCGAGGTGAGCCTGCCGCTATCCGTACACACCGTCGTCCTCACTGGCTCCACGGGAACCTCGCTGCCGATGCTGCGCCGTACGGCGTCCGCCGACGAAGAGGCCAGGGCCCGCTCGCTCGAGGCGCTGCTCGGGATCAGCGCCCTCGCTACCCGTGAGTGGCACGTGATTTCGGCCGGCGAACGCAGCCGCGCCCTGATCGCCCGCGCGCTGATGCCGGCGCCCCAGCTGTTGCTCCTCGACGAACCGGCCACGGGCCTCGACGTGGTGGCGCGGGCGGCTCTGAGCGGAGCATTGGCCCGCCTCGCGGCCGAGCTGCCCGCGCTCGCAACCGTCACCACGACCCATCACTTGGAGGACTTGCCGCCGCCGACCACTCACGCGGCGGTCCTGTCCGGAGGACGGCTCGTCGCCTGCGGCCCCGTTGCCCAGGTCCTGACCAGCGACACGCTGTCCGCTGCATACGGCGCGCCCCTGCGCTCCTGGCACGATGCAAGTGGCTGGCACCTGGCGCTCGCCGACTGACGTGCGTGAAGGAGACGGACCGTGGCCATCATCGTCGTGGAGATCCATGTGCCCGCGGCCGCCGACGGTGCCTGGATAGAGGACGTCGAGGATGTCCTTGCGGACCTCGAGGACAACGGCGAAGTCGAGGTGTACGACGATGCAGAGCGCGTCGGCCAGGCGCACGTGTTCTACCTGACCGGCAAGCGTGCGCAGGACCTGCTGGCGATTGCCTCGCGCGTGGCGGGCCGCCCCGGCGTCCCACCGGGGGCGTTCGCAGTCGTGACGGATGACAAGGCGGCGCACGGCACAGGGCGCCGCGTGCCGCTGCCGATCGCGTGACGTGACGACCCCTCTGCCTCTTGCTGGAGCGACGCTGAAGATTCACGGACGGCCCTCACCCACACCAGCCACTCTTCACGTCCCGGCGTCGATCCGGACGCGCCGGACACTCGCGGTCCCCGACGACCCCGCGGGCGACAGCGGGCGGATTCTCATCGGGCTGCTGATGACGGCAGCACTGCTGCTCGGCGTCAGCGCGGTTGTCGACAGGGTCGCCGCGCATTTTGCGGAGAAGGCCATCGCGGTGCGACTGAAATCCGCTGTCGCCACGAAGACGGAGCCTTCCGTCACGATAACCGGCTGGCCGTTTCTCACGCAGCTGGTTGCGCACCGCCTCGACGAGGTTGACGTCACCACCGAGGACTTCGCAGCGCACGGGGTGACGTTCGCGCGGGTGGACCTGGAGCTGTACGACGCTTGGCGGACGAGCACCACCATCACGTCCGCACGTGTGGTCGCGACGGTCGACCTGGCACTTGCGGAACTGCAACGCCTCGCGGGCAGCCAGGTAACCCTCTCGACAGCGCGGGACGGGCTGCATGTGGCGGGCACGGCCGGGGGGCAGAAGATCAGCGGCACCGCGACAATCACTGTCGTGGCTGGAAAATTGCACCTCGTACCCCACATCTCCTCCCCCGCGAAGGCGTCCTTGCCGGCCATTGACGTCGCGATCCCCACGCTGCCCTGGGGTGTTGCCGTGACGGGCGTCGCCGTCACGGCCACCGGCCTCAAGCTGCAGGGAACGGCGCACGACGTCGACCTGATGAAGCCGTGAATCCGACTTGACCCTGACGTTGCGTGAGGACCTAACGTCGCCGGCATGGAGGTTCTGATGGGGCTGTCGATCGGTGATGTTGCGCGCACGGCCCACGTGACAGTGCGCGCGCTGCACCACTACGACGCGATCGGCCTGCTGTCGCCGAGCGAGCGCAGTGCCGCGGGGTACCGCAGCTACTCACCCGCAGATATTGAGCGGCTACAGCAAATTGTCGTCTACCGCAGCCTCGGCATGAGCCTCCAGGACATCACGGCGATCCTCGACGACCACACAGTCGAACCGCTCGAGCACCTGCGCCGGCAGCACGCGCTGCTCGTCGAACGCTCCGAGCACGTGCACCGGATGATCGCCGCCATCGACAAGACCATGGAGGCACACAGGATGGGCATCAACCTCACCCCGGATGAACAGTCGCAGGTCTTCGGGGCCTTCGCCCCGGCGAGCTATGCCGACGAGGTGGAAGAGCGCTGGGGCGAGACCGACGCTTTTGCGAAGAGCAAGGCGAAGACCTCGTCGTACACGAAGGCTGACTGGGCCGAGGCTGTCGCCGAGCAGACCGCGGTCGGGGAGCGTTTTGCCGCGTTGCTCCGCGCGGGGGCCGCCGCCGACAGCCAGGACGCGATGGACGCGGCCGAAGCGCACCGGCGGCAGATCACGCGGTGGTACTACGACTGCTCGTACGAGATCCAGACGGGCCTCGCGGACATGTATCTGGCGGACCCCCGGTTCACGGAGAACTACGAGAATATTGAAGCGGGGTTGGCGCAATACGTGCATGACGCGATCCACGCCAACGCCATAGCGCGCGCTTAGCTACTACTCGCGGCGGCCCCGTCGCCCGATGTGGCGGCGGGGCGGGGGTCCACAGCTGGGATTCGCCGAACCGTTGTGCACAACCGACAACCACCCTTGCCACACCGTTGTGCAGCACCTAGAATCGAACCTATGTTCGAACAAGCCGTGGCGGATCTTCCGGGGGGCAACCTTCGGGTCTTGTCGCGCTCGGGGCACGGTCGCGGTGCCGTGCGCCACGCGCCGGGTGGGTTTTACGGGGCGGGCAGCGCGGTGGAGGTGGTCCAGTCGTTGGCGCGGTGCGGGATCCCGGGGTCGTTGTCGTCCGGGGACGTGCTCGCGTTGCTGGGGGCGGTCCCGCCGTCGGAGTACGCGATCGTGGTGGTCGCGGCGTTGCAACGCCGCCCGTTGGGCGCGGAGCAGCGGGTCGCGGTGCTCTCGTTGTGGACCCGGATGTCGTCGTGGGTGACGGCGCAGACCGACGCGGCGATCGTCGCGGTCGCCGGCCGGGTGGAGCCGGAGCCCGACGACTGGACCCGCGACGAGGTGGCCCTCGCGATGCGGTTGTCGACGCGGACGTCACCGGCGCGGGTGTTCCAGGCGCGGCAACGCTGCGGCCGGCTGGCGCGGTTCGGGGCGGCGCTCGCCGCGGGGGTGCTCCTGCCCGGGCAGGCCGATGACGCGGTCAGTGAACTGCTCGACGCGTCCGCTGCCGTGGTGGACCGGGTCGCCGACCGGGTGCTGCCCGGAGCCGGGGTGCTCACCCGCCCGCAGTTCGGGCGCGCGTTACGCAAAGCGGTGATCGCCGCCGACGCGCCGGCCGCCGCGTTGCGGCACGAGGAAGCGAAAAAGGACCGCGGCGTGTGGATCCGCCCGCGGCCGGACGGGATGGCGGAGGTTGTCGCGTTGATGACCGCGGTGGAAGCGGTCACCTACATCCGCGGGTTGGACGCCGCCGCGCAGCAGATCATCACCGACTACAAGACGGCCGTCGCCGCGGCCGCTCTCGACGACCCGGACGCCGTGTTCGGCGTGCCGCTGATGGGGCCGGCGCGCTGCGACGCGATGCTCGGCTGGGCGCACCGAGCCCACGCCGACCCGACGCTGCCGCGGGCGCACGGGCGCCGCACCGAGATCGGCGTGACGATGACGATGGACACCTACCTCGGTCTCACCGACGACCCGGCGATCCTCGACGGGTACGGCCCGATCTGCGCCGAGCAGGCCCGCGAACTCCTCCCCGAAGCGACCCTGCGCCGGCTAATCACCGACGACCTGTCCGGGGAACTGTTGGACTACGGCCACAAAACGTACCGGCCGCCGCAACACCTAGAAGATCACGTCATCGCCCGCAGCCCCCGCTGCCTGATCCACGGATGCCCGCAACCCGCCCGCCAGTGTCACCTCGATCACCGGGTGCCGTTCGACGCCGGCGGACCGACCAGCGCCGACAACCTCGACCCGCTCTGCGAACGCCATCACCTCATGAAACACAAAGGAGGCTGGCAGCTGCTCACAGACACGACCGGCAACCTGTCGCTGATCACCGCCGCCGGCGTCCGCTACCCGATCCGCCGCGAAGCGATCGACCCGTCCTTCGACGGACGCGACTACCTGCCACTGACCATCCCGGACGCCGCGCTCCTGGAACGCGCGATCGCCCACGCCAACATCTGGCTCACCACCGACGCCCAACGCCACAAAGCCGCCGACCTCGAGCCACCGTTCTGAGGCGAGGGTCAGCTGCCCAACACCGGCCGCGTTGGTTACGTGAGGTAGCGCACGTCCGGCTCGAGATAGATGACACGAGCGTCCGGTACTGCGGCGCGCATGCGTACTTCGGCGGCGTCGATCGCAGCGGCCATCTCTGCGTAGCCGATCGACGAGGCCATCTCTACCTTCGCGGCGACGAGGATGTCCTCGGGGCCCATCTGCAACGTGCGCATGTGAATGATGCTGTGGATGTCCGGCGTCGCGAGGATGGCAGCGTCCAGAGCCGCACGGGTCGTCGCATCGGCCGACT
>JAVEEB010000311.1 GCA_030840665.1 Frankiaceae bacterium
TCTTGACGAACTGCGCCTCGTCGAGCACGAGCCCGGCCCACGTCGCGGCCTGATAGTCGTCGTCGTCGATGCGCAGCAGGGCGTACGACGTGACGACCACGTCGGCGCCGGCCGCAAACTTGGTCACCGGCCATCCGCTGCGCCTCATGGTCTCGGTGACCGCGACCACCGTCAGCGCCGGGCAGAACTTCGCGGCCTCGGCCGCCCAGGTCGGCACCACGCTCGTCGGGGCCACGATCAGCACGGGTCCCGTGTCCGCCGACAGGGTGCCTTCCTCCTTGGCTCGCAGGATCATCGCGAGGGTCTGGATCGTCTTGCCGAGTCCCATGTCGTCAGCGAGCACGCCGCCGAGGTGCAGATCCCAGAGCATGGTGAGCCAGTGGAATCCGTCGAGCTGGTACGGGCGCAGCGTGGCGCGCAGGCCAGCTGGAACGGGCGGGGTCGGCCGGTCGACAGCGTCCAGGAGTGCGCCCGCCGAGCGTTGCCACCGTGCGCTCTGCTGCGTCACGACTCCGAGCTCGACCAGCTCCTCCCAGAGGCCGGCCTGCAGGGCCGTCACGCGAAGACCATCGCTCGGCCGGTCGACCAGTGCCCGCGCCTCCTCGATGAGGCGTCGTAGCGACGTGAGCTCCGGCCGGTCGAGCCGGAACCAGGTGCCGCTCTCCAGCAGGAGGTGCTCCTCATCCCGAGCCAGCGCCGTGATGAGAGGTGCCAGCGGCACTGCTTCGTCCCCGACGCGCACGTCGACCTGCAGGTTGAACCAGTCCGGGTCCGCTGGGTCGTCCCGCGTGGCCAGCTCGATCACCGGCGCCGCGTCGGTCTCTGCGTAGTTGGCCCGTTCACCGCTCACCCGCACCTCGACGGCATCGCCGCCGAGGAGTTCGGGCAGCGTCACCGTCGCGAAGGCGGCGGTGTCGAGGCCGGTCAACTGCACCGCCGGCCGCAACGTCCGCTGTCCACTCACGTCGGCCCACAGCGCGGACACGTCGCGCAGCGCGCCGAGCTCCTGCAGTCGCGTGAGCAGCTCGCCTTCGGCTCGGGCGTCGCGGACCGCGTCAGCGCTCGCTCCCGCTGTCGAGCCGACAGGGACCCGGACCACCTGCTCGTCCGCGCCGTACACGAAGAACCAGTCCAGAGCGAGGACGTGCTGTGGCAGGAATTGCGCGTGCAGGTGCAGCCGCGGTGGCCGGACCTCCGGCAGGCTGACAGAGTCGTCACTCGAAACGACAGTCAGTCGTTGGCGCAGCGCGGGGTAGTACTGCGCGAGGAAGCGCGCGAGATCCGTGTCGGGGATGGGGACGGGGCCGTGATCCAGCAGCCGCCGGGCTGCGGGGTCGAGCGTGTTCTCCAACGGAGCGAGCAGGAGTCTCTCGTCGTCGGCTGCATCGACGACCAGTCCGTGGGCGGGATCGCCGACCAGCAGCGCGTCGTCAGGCAGCGGGGATCCGTCCGGCCATGTCAGCGACACGAACAGCCGGGACTCCTCCCCCTGTCGACGCAGGTCCAGACGGACGCTGACCGGGCTGACGACCTGCACGTGGCGGGCGTCGCGCCTGCCGGTCATCAACGCGACGCCGAGGTCCTGCGCGTGGCTCAGCGCGACCCACACCCGGGCACCGAGTTCGTCGAGGAACAGGTGCTGCTGGTGGCCGTACGTGTAGTACGAACTGCGACTTCTCGACAGGCCGAGCACGGCGACGACCGCGTCGCGCTGCTCGGGCGGGACGGACAGCCGCCCGTACGGGCTGTCGAGGTCGTTCCAGGACACTCCGGCGGTGACCCACTTGCCGGCGGCGCCGAACACCACCGGCCGCAGGCGCACGCGCAACCCCGGGCTCGGGAGGTACTGCGACGGCTTGTCCGTCATGATCTCGAAACGCAGACCGAGCTTGACCGTCGGCTGCGCAGGCGGCTTGGCACGGACGAGGTCCGCGAGCTGTGACTCCCAGTTCGGAGCAGGGGCCTCGGCCTGCGCCAGCCAACCGCGGGCCGTCAACACGACGCCGATCACGTGCTTGCAGTCGACCTGCACCGGGCAGCTGCAGCGACCCACCGGCCGCATCGGCCGACCCGGTGCCGCGTCGACGGCATTCACCACCGTCGAGTAGGTCTCCCCCCGGCTGCCCAGCACAGTCGCCAGGAGAATCCGGCCGTGGTTGCCGGTCGAGAGCGCGGTGACGGCGCCATCGGCGGCGTACTCACGGCCGCGGACGAACGTCACATCGCCGAACTGCTCCCGTAACGCATCGTCGGTCAGGAGTCGCAGCCAGGTGGGCAGCGCGCCGGTGAACTTCCCCATCACCGCGCCCGCGGTCCCGCGCCGCGCATGTCCGTTCTCCCGTCGCCGCCGTGTCCGCAGCTTAAAGGCGCCGCCGACAGTTCTCCGCGTCGGTCACGCTGGAGGCACACATACGTCCCCGGCGCTGCGCCTATCCCATGATCAAATCGCCTGATAGCGTGCGACCGTCGCCACGGGGGCGCTGCCGTTCTGGCCGGAGAAGGCGCATTGGTCGTCGGGGCTGCCCGCGCTGCAGTTCGTCCTTACACGCCTGTAGCCGCGTGTGCATTTCTTCTTGGCTCGAGCACATGTTGAGCGCCATACGACACGACCCACACCACCGCGAGCGTCCGGGCCCTCTGCCCGTACGCAGCGTGCACTGATGATGCTGAGAGCGGAGCAACAGATGACGGGTGCTGCCATCGCGGGTCACAGAGCGGTCGCACACCGCTCACGGCGTGCGCGCACCCGCCTGTTGGGGGCGCTGACGCTGGTGGCCGGGATGCTCGTCGCCGTCGTACCGGCGCCGACGCCGGCGCATGCGGCCGGCAGCGCGGGTTCGCTGAACCAAAACGGTGGGCACCGCCGGGCGTTCTACGACTTCGGCCACAACCCGAACACGTTCAGCGAGGTGACCGGCGACCTGGACGCGGGGGCCAACGCGCTGGAGCCCGACGTCATGAGCTTCACCGACCTCGCGATGTCGCCGTCTGACGGGCAGATCAACGGCCACGCCGGCCCGTCCGGGTTGTTCATGTATCACGACCACGTGCTGCTCACGACCCGACTGCCTGACACGGTCGAGAGCTGGCTGGACTTCGTCCATGCGAAGGTCCTCGCCGGCAAGAACGTGGCGCTGATCGCGTTCGACATCAAGAGCGCCGCGGCGACTGCCGCGAACGGTCCCAAGCTCCTCAAAGCGGTGCACGACCACCTCAATTTCGGCGGCGTCAACGTCAACGTCATTTTCAGCGTCGGCTCCGAAGATGACTCCGCAATCTTCAGCCAGCTGATCTCCGCGCTCGGTCCCCGCGAGGGAGTGATGATCGACGCCGACAACGACCCGGTGAAGATCTACAACTTCTTCAAGGGTCTCGGTGCCGACGGGCACATCGCCTATGGCAACGGGTCGCTCGGAGTGCGGTACGGCTTCGCGCCCAACGTCCTCCTGGGCATCGAGGAGGCGTCCTGGGTCCG
>JAVEEB010000355.1 GCA_030840665.1 Frankiaceae bacterium
CGCCTCCGACCAGCAGCCGTGCGTCCCGTTCGGGGGCACCGGCAAGCTGACCGGCGCGTCCGGATCGATCACGTTCACCGTCCCGAACGCGTCGAAGGGCTGCGGTGACGAAGGCGGCCACATCTTCAGCCTCAAGGGCACCGCAACCGTGCTCAAGGCGACCGGCAAGTTGCTGAGGGCGAAGGGCAGCCTGCGGTTCACCGGCGTCTACGACCGCGACGGCGGCACGTTCACAGTCAAGTTCACCGGCCTCTTGCACAAGTAACGGCGACCGGAGACAGGAGGAGATCATGAACAGGTTCCTTATCGTCGGTGCGGTCGTCGCAGCATTCGCAAGCGTGACCGCCACCGCGTTGGCCGCCGATCCTGAGGTGCCGTTTCCGGCAGCGCAGGTGCAGCAGGTCTTCATCGCGACGCAGACCGTGCTTCCCGACGGGACGGTGAGCAACTTCTTCGCCCCCGGCAGCACCGTCGTGTTCCGCTCGTATGCCGTCGACCCGAAGACGAAGTCGATCGTCGGGCCGAAGCTCGTCAAGTACTTCTACGTCTCCATCCCGGGCCAGCCGGCGCTGAAGTTCAAGTACGACCCGTCGGCGCCTGGCGCATCCAAGGGCCTTCCGTGGACGGCGACCTGGACGGTCCCGGCGAGCTTTGCCGAGGGGACCGTCGCTTTCAAGGTGCTCGTCAAGCTGGACACGAAGCGCAAGGGCCAGTTCGTGCAGATGCCCGTCTCGACTGCGCAGCTGACGATCTCGAAGCTCCCGCCGCCGGTGTTCTCGCCGGGCGCGGGCGCGGGGGTGGCCGGCACCGTCATCGACGCGGCCAAGCTCGATCTCTCGCTCTATGTCGACAGTGTCGCGGGCACAAGGCCCGTCGGTGTGCCGGCACGACAGATCGGCTGCTCGCAGACCAACGTCTACAAGCGCGGCGAGCAGCTCGTCGTCCGCGCCTGGGGCACCGACCTCAACACGGGTGCGGTGCTCTCATCGGAGAACGTCAAGGAAGCGCACTTCTCGATCGCCGGACAGCCCGACACCACCATGAACTGGGGTGCACACGGAGCGACCGGCGCGAAGGTGTGGTTCTGGACGAACGCGCTGGTCGTGCCGCAGACCTTCCCGCTCGGCGAGGCGACCGTCCACGTCGCCTACACGACGGAGAGCGGCAAGAAGGGCGCGTACGACTACGTCATCAACGTCATCCCGAGCTAGCAGCAGAAGGAGTCGCAGCCACCATGAACCTCCACATGAACATGGCCGCGACAGTCGCGTCGCTGGCAGGAGCATCGCTGCTCCTGCCGGCGTTCGCCTCTGCCGCACCCACACCTCTGATCGCACCCGCCCTCACCGGCATCTCGGCGCTGCCGGGCCCGATCGCTCCGCCCGCGACGCCCGCGGCGACGATGGGCGTTCTCAGGACGTCGCCCGACGTGGCCGTCGCCGGTACGAAGTACACGGTGACGGGAACGGGCCTCCCGGCCAACAAGACCGTCACCCTCACGTGGGGAACCGCAACTGCAACGTGGGTCGTCGAGGCGCGGCCCGACAGCGTCGACTACCTCGGCCGCAAGGTCGACAAGGTGAGCGTCGTGATCGGCCAGACGACGACGGACGCGGCAGGCAAGTTCATGCTGCCCGTCAAGGCGCCGAAGGACTTCGGCGGCATCCATGACATCTACGCCGTGATCGACGGCGTCCAGGTCGCGAAGGGCGGCTTCTTGATCGCCCGCTCCGCCACGATCACCCCGAAGAGCGGGCCGATCGGCACGATGCTCACGGTGACGTACAACGGCCTCGGCTCGTCACTGTACGAGGGCGGCGGCTCGCTGCTCTACGACAACAAGTTCACGGGCGCACTGATGGCCTACTGGACGCGCGGAACCGCGACGATGCACATCCGCGCCTCCGGACCGGTCGGCACGCACACGATCGAGGTCGCAGACGCGATCAGCTTCAAGTACCTGAACATCCAGCAGTCGCCGATCCCGTGGGGAACCGGCTTCAAGCTCTCGTTCAACGTCACGAAGGACAACGGTCGTCCGAAGGCGCGCATCGACTGGCCGGCCAACGTCGCTCCGACGCTCGACGCGCGGACGACGTTGCAGCTCACGGGCCTCGGATCGAGCAACTCGAGTGCTCAGCTGGAGTCGAGCTCCGGCGCCGTGAACTCCAAGGTCGGCGTCACCGCAAGTGGGCTGACACCCAACGCGGCGGTCAGCCTCGAGTGGTCGACGGTCGTCGGGAACCGCGTCAATTGCACCGGCACGTGCTGGACATTCGTCTCGGTTCCACTCGGAACCGGCACCGCGGGCGCGGACGGACGGCTCTCGAGCAAGATCACGATCCCGGACGGGCTCGGTGGCTGGCACGTCGTCCAGGTGCTGCAGAACGGCCAGCTGAAGACGCAGGTCCCGTACTACGTCAAGCGGAGCATCGCAGGCAAGGGCGTGTCATCGCTGACGCTCAAGGCCGGGCAGCGCTTCACCGTGCACCTCAAGGGTCTCGGCTGGACGCAGCTCGACAACACGATCGCGGTCGACTACGACAACAGCTACGTCGGATACGGCTGCGGATTCAACAGCCAGGGCGACACGGTCATGAACCTCATCGCGACCGGAGCTCCCGGCACGCACCTCATCGACATGTATCCGCTGCTCTACACGCAGCAGCCCTCGTACGCGAACACCCCCTACGGGATGATTCCCGTGCTGACGTACGAGAAGGACGTCCCGGGCCTCGCGCTCGGGTACGACCTGCCGGCGATCCGCCTGGCGATCACGATCGTCAAGTAGATCGTGTGGAGGAAGGGAGGGAGCTTCGGCTCCCTCCCTCCGGCAGCCACCAATTCCACCGGCCGAAGATCGCCATCAGCGACGGGACGAGAATCATGCGCACGAGCGTCGCGTCGATCAGGATGGCGAGGGCGAGGCCCACGCCGAACTCCTGCAGCCCGGCGTTGCGCCCCGACGCGAGGCCCGATAACGCAGCCACCTTGATCAGCGCCGCCGCTGTGATCAGGCGGCCGGTGCGCTCGAGGCCGTGCGCGACCGCCCGTGCGTTGTCGTGTGTCTCGTCCCACGCCTCGCGAATACGCGTGACTAGGAACAC
>JAVEEB010000384.1 GCA_030840665.1 Frankiaceae bacterium
GGGGGCAGGAGGAGATGCTCGACCTGGAGATGGCATCGGCGATCTGTCCCGGCTGCTCCCTGCTGTACGTGGGAGCCGACTCGTCCTCGATGAACGACCTGGCCACGGCGGTCGACGCGGCCGCGAATCTGGGTGCGTCCGTGATCTCCAACTCCTATGGAGGCAGGGAATTCGCGGGTGAGGCGGCGCTCGCCGGGCACTACGACCATCCGGGGATCGCCATCGTGGTGAGCTCCGGCGACAGTGGTTTCGGGGCGCAGTTCCCGGCGGTCTTCAACACTGTGACGGCAGCCGGAGGCACGACACTGCAGCTGACCGCCGGCGGCGCCCGGGCGAGCGAAACTGTGTGGAGCGGCGCCGGCAGCGGTTGCTCGGCGTACGTCTCGAAGCCCAGTTGGCAACACGACACCGGTTGCCCCCGCCGTACGGTCGCGGACGTCTCGGCGGTCGCAGACCCAGCAACCGGCGTTGCGGTGTACGACAGCTACGGCGCTCGGGGTGGGGCAGGATGGCTCGTCTTCGGCGGCACGAGTGTTGCAGCGCCGATCATCGGCGGGATCTACGCGCTTTCCGGCAATTCGGCCCCTGTGCCGGCGGCCGCCCTCTACCAAGCTCCGCCCGGCGCGCTCTTCGACGTCCTCTCGGGCAACAACGGGCACTGCGCGAGTCGTAATGCCTACCTTTGTACGGGCCTCATCGGGTACGACGGACCGAGCGGCAACGGGGCGCCAGTGGGGACTGCGGCCTTCTGAGCCGCCGGTCGGACCGGTGCTCGCGAGTTGCAGACGGCGAGGGGAGGAATGGGAGACTGGCCCCGTGTCCCCTCGCCCCCTCATCCTCGCGTCGGCGTCCCCTGCCCGGCTCGCGCTGCTCCGCCAAGCCGGCTTCGACCCGTTGGTGCGCATCAGTGGTGTCGATGAGTCGAGCGTCGCGGCCACGCAACCTGCCGAGCTCGTCCGGACGCTCGCGCGGCTGAAGGCAACCGCGGTCACACAGCTGATCCCGCCGGCCGCGCACGCGCTCGTCATCGGTTGCGATTCGATGCTCGTGCTCGACGGCCGTGTCCTCGGCAAGCCCGCGGATGCCGCCGCAGCACGGGCCCGCTGGCACGAGATGCGCGGGCGGGAGGGCACCCTGCTGACGGGTCACTGCGTCATCGACCAGCGCAGCGACGAAACGGTCGACGGGGTCGCGGCGACCACGGTGCGTTTCGGTACGCCGAGCGACGCCGAGATCGACGCCTATGTCGGCAGTGGTGAGCCGCTGCATGTTGCGGGTGCCTTCACACTCGACGGGAAATCCGCACCGTTCATCGACAGCATCGACGGCGACCACGGAAATGTGATCGGCCTGTCGTTGCCCTTGCTGCGTTCACTTTTGTCGCAACTCGGCGTACAGATCACGGATCTGTGGGTGTGACGGTGACGTTGCGCCTGGGTCCGCTGACCGTCGATCCGCCCGTCGTGCTCGCGCCGATGGCAGGGGTCACGAACAGCGCGTTCCGCACGTTGTGCCGCGGCTACGGCGCCGGGCTGTACGTGAGCGAGATGATCTCGGCCCGTGCGCTCGTGGAAGGCAGTGACAAGACCGCGAGGATGGTCGTTTTCGGCGCGGATGAGGACGTCAAGAGCGTGCAGTTGTACGGCGTGGACCCGCGCGTTGTGGCCGAGGCGGTCCGGCGGGTCATCGGTGACGCGGGGGTGGACCATGTCGACCTCAACATGGGTTGCCCCTCGCCGAAGGTGACGCGGCGCGGCGGGGGAGCGGCCCTGCCGGCGCACCCGAAGCTTTTCGGCGCGATCATGCGCGCGGCGGTCGGTGCGGCGGGTGACATCCCCGTGACGGTGAAGATGCGCAAGGGGATCGACGACTCGACGCTGACGTACCTGGATGCGGGCCTCGCCGCCGAGGACGCCGGTGTCGCGGCCATCGCGTTGCATGCGCGCACCGCTGAGCAGCTCTACTCCGGCCGGGCCGACTGGAGTGCCATCGGCAAGCTCAAGGCTGCGATCGGCACTGTCCCCGTGCTGGGAAACGGGGACATCTGGGCCGCCGGTGACGCCCTGGCGATGATGCGGGAAACGGGCTGCGACGGGGTCGTTGTCGGCCGCGGATGCCTGGGCAAGCCGTGGCTGTTCCGCGACCTCGCGGATGCGTTCGCCGGCCGGGAGCTGCAGCCGCCGGCGACGTTGGGCTACGTGATGGACGCCATGCGACGCCACGTGCGGCTCCTCGTGGACCTCAAGCAGGACGAGTACCTCGGGGTGCGCGACTTCCGCAAGCACGTCGGCTGGTATCTCACCGGATACCCCGTCGGCGGAGAGCGGCGACGACTGATGGCCTTGACCGCCACGCTGGCCGAGCTGGACGCGCTGCTCGACGAGCTCGACCCGTCGACCCCCCTGCCGCCGGCCGCCGAACACATGCCGCGCGGGCACCTCCAGGGCCCCCGCCCCGTGACATTGCCTGAACACTGGCTCGCGAGATGCGATGACGAGACCCCGCCCGACGGAGCAGACGAGTGGACATCGGGCGGCTGACGGCGCGTACGCTGACCGCACACGCACGACTTCACGGGAGGCAACCGCCATGGCCGACAAGACGCCTGACGACGACATGAAAGCCCGCTTCCGCGAGGCACTCGACCGCAAGGCCGGCAAGGGCGCCGACGGCAAAGCCCTTGTCGACAGCGACGGGAAAGCCATCAATCACGGCGAAAACGTCGCCAAGCGGCAGACGTTCCGCCGTCGCGCCGGCGGCGGCGGCTGAGCTCGCGCAACGTGGCTGACCTTTCCCTGAGACCGCTCGTCCCCGCCGAAGAGGCGTGGCTCGCCGGCGAACTTGCCGACGGTCGCCGGCCCTTCGTTCACGTCCTGGCCGCATCGGCGGACTTGCCGGCGGGGGCTCGCGCGCGCGTGCAAACCGCCGGCCCCGTGTCCGAGGGCGAGTACCTGATCGTCGAGGTGAAGGGCGATCGCCTGCCCTTCGCCGCACCCGAGCTTGCCCTGCCGCCGGCGGTCGCTCGCCGTGTGCGCAAGGCCGCCGGCGTCGTGGATCCGCCACCGAAGGCACGTCGAGTGCGGGCCGCTCCTTCGCCCGCCAAGCCGGCGAAGGCCGTTGCCCCCAAGGCTGTTGCCCCCAAAGTCGTTGCCCCCAAGGCTGCGCTGGCCAAGTCTGCGAAACCAGTGCCGCCAAAACCCGCTACCACCACATCCGCTACCACCACATCTGCTCCCACCAAGCCAGCTGCCACCAGGTCGGCTCCTGCTCGGGCCACCCGCCGTCGCCCGCCCACACCCATCGCCGTGACCATCAATTTCGACGGCGTGGCCCGTTGGACCGTGGAGGCCCGGGCAGGCAGCCGACGGGTGCGACCTGTCGAGATCGGGGCCGGCGCGGCCGCAGCCGCGAGCGATGCGCTGGGCGTGCCGGAGGTCGACGCGCTCGTCACGGCCATCACCGACGCCATGCGCCGCGACGCCGAGGAGCGCACCGAGGGCCTGCGGGCCCAGCTGGCCGCCGCCGAGGCCGAATTGGCCCGTTTGTCGCGTTGATGTCCAGATGCCCCGCGTGGCGTGCGGCTCCGGCACATTGATCCTTGTCGCTTCACCCATAAGATGTCGGTCATGCCCCGAGCCGAACGCGCCTGGCAGGCGACGCCGCAGAGCGTTCGAGGTGCCCGTGCGTTCGTCCAGCAGTCCCTCGAGGACTGGGGCGCCGACGACCTCGTGTGGGCCGCGACAACCCTTGTGAGCGAACTGGCGACGAACGCCGTCCTGCACGCCCGCTCAGACTTCACGGTCGACATCGAGCTGGCCGGGCCGCAATTGACCGTCCGGGTCGCAGACAATTCCTCGAGCATTCCCGTGCGCCGCCACTACGACGACAACGCGGCGACGGGTCGCGGGCTCGTACTGCTGGAGTCGATCGCCTCCGAGTGGGGGACCGTCGGGATCCCGGGCGGCAAGGTCATCTGGTGCACGGTCGCCAGCACAGGGACCAACGGATCCCACTTGTTGGCGTCGGTCACGAGCGACGACGTCATGGCCCAGTTCGCCGACGCCGACATCGCGGGTGACTGGGGCACGGACGCCGGCAACGCGGCACCCCGCGCGATCGCCGCCTAACCCTCGACGAGCCAGAGGGCGCCCGCCCTGTTTCCGAGGCGGTCGTCGGGGCACGAGCGTCCGGTGAAGATCACCAATACCTCAGACCTGTGGTGGAAGACTGCCGTCATCTACTGCCTCGACGTGCAGACGTTCCTCCATTGGAATCACGACGGCAGAGGCGACCTGATCGGGTTGTCCCAGCGCGTGGACTACCTCCACGAGCTGGGCGTGACCAGCTTGTGGCTGATGCCGATCTATCCGAGTCCCGACCGCGACGACGGCTA
>JAVEEB010000491.1 GCA_030840665.1 Frankiaceae bacterium
CTGTCGCAGTCTGCGCCGGTGTGGCTCATCGCGGTGCCGGGCCTGCTGGTGGGTGTTGGCCTGGGCTTCTCGTCGAGTTCGATGGTGGTCGCGGCGCAGTCGGTCGTCGGCTGGGAGCGGCGCGGCGTCGTCACCGGAGCGAACATCTTCGCCCGCTCCATCGGCAGCGCGGTGGGGGTCGCCATCTTCGGGTCGATCGTGAACGCCACCCTCGCGTCCCGCATCTCGCATGCGCCTGCGGCGATCGCGGGGTCGTTGAGTTCCGCCAAGGACGTCGAGAGCCTCGCGCTCGGTGGGCGGGGCCAGGCCGGTCCCGTCCGGGACTTCGTACGCACCGCCCTGTACGACGGCACGCATCGCGTCTTCATCGCGCTCGTCGTCGTGGCGGTCCTCGGCGCGCTGGTGATCAGCTTCATGCCACGGCACACCACTCAGCTGGTGTTCGACGAGGAGGCGGCCCCGACCGGCCACTAGAACGGCGGTTCGGCGCTCGAGCCCGCCCGGGATATCCCGGACGGGCTCGAGGCCACCTAAGGGCGAGATCAGCCAGCCAGTGCGTCGATCTTGGTCACTTCGTCGGAAGTCAACGCGAAGCCGAACACGTCGAGGTTCGCCGCGATGCGCTCGCGATGCGCCGACTTGGGGATCACGACGATGTCGTGCTCCACGTGCCAGCGGATGATGACCTGCGGCACCGAGACGCCGTGGGACTCGGCGATGGCAACCAGGGTCGGGTCCGCCAAGTTGCTGCGCTTGAGGCCGCTGTAGCCCTCCAGCACTATGCGATTGTCGGCGGCGTGCGCCAGGCGCTTCTCGTCGTGATCGCGGGGGCTCCACGGGATCTGGTTCACGGCCGGCGTCACACCCGTCGCGTCGATCAACTCGTCGATGAACGCCGCCGAGTAGTTGCTGACGCCGATGGCGCGCACCTGTCCGCGGTCGCGCGCGGCGATGAGCTGCTTCCAGACGGGCGGAGCCGCTGCGCCGTCGACCGGCCAGTGGATGAGCCACAGGTCGACGTAGTCCAGCTTCAGGAACCGGAGGCTCTCTTCGATCGTCTGCGCCTCGCGGCCGGCATGGTCCGGCGGGAGCTTGGTCGTGATGAAGAGGTCCTCGCGGGCGACCCCGCTGTCGGCGATCGCGCGCCCGACGTGCTCTTCGTTGCTGTATCCGGTCGCGGTGTCTATGTGCCGGTAGCCGATGTCCAGGGCGTCGCGGACGGGCTGATACGCGGTGGCGCCTTCGAGGAGCCAGGTGCCGAAACCGACGACGGGGATGGCGCCGCCGTCACGCAGGGGGAGTGTGGGAGTCGATGTCATACCTCCATGTTGCCTGTCGCCTCAGCGGCAATCGAGTACCCCCCGGTCACATCAGCCAAAGGCACCGTTCGGGATGTACGGGGACATGGGTCCCACGGCCCCCCGCGTGCAGAACGAACCGGTCGGCCGCAGGGAAAGTCGCGCCTCGAGGGCGACGTCGATCGCCCACGACTGGTCGTGCCTGAGCCACAGGATGGAGACGTCGTCGTCCGTGCATTCGGCGAGCGCGGTCCAGAGCAACGAACGAGCCGCAGCGGTCGTCGTCGCACCCAGAACCGCGACTCCCTTCTCCGTACAGGCGACGTAGCCGCGGCCGGCGGACGTGTCCATGACGTAGAGGGGCCGGTCTGTCGCCGCGAAAAAGTCGAGGTCGACACCGTGCGGCGCGTTGCGAAGGCCGGTCGCGATGTCGTCGACGAAGTCACGATCGTTGTCGTACGAACCTGGTCGAACACCGTCGACCGCGGGGATGGCCGCGCGCTCGACTGGTCCCTTCGCTTCGTACCGGGGCTGGAGTTCGAAGCCCGCCACGCGGTAGCGCCGCAGCGCCTTGGGGTCGTCGCTGGCGCAGATCGCACCGGCCGGGCCGAGTGTCCGCATGCTCGCTTCGAGAAGTTGCCGGCCGACGCCCCGTGATTGCACCGACGTCGCGACGGTCAGCAGCGACAGGAACCACAAGGGCCCGCGCCGGGTCGCCGCGGCAACGCCGACGATCTCGCCGTCCAGCTCCGCGACCCACGTGCCCTCGGGGTCCTGTGTCATCAAGTGCCGGATGCGTTGATGGCCCCGCGAACGCAGCAGCGCGTCGGCGTCCGGCATGTGCCACCCGTACTCCAGCCCAGCCGTCTGCAGACTCGTGTGGGACATCTCCCACGCTTGCTCGACGTCGGCCGCCGCAAGCGGACGGATCTCAACCGCGATCTGTTCGGCCATCAGCCGAACCTACGCGACGAGAAAGGCCACCGCATCGCGGATTTCGTGCGCGGTCATGGCGCAGGTGGCGTCGCCGACGGACAGCTCGACGCGCTGGACGCCCGGATCTCCCGTGGCGGACGTCTTACGCCACGTCCACACGGATTGCTCCACCGCAAGGGTGCGTGCGGCCGCCACGATCGCGTCTTCGGGAGCTGCGAGGAGCAGGTGCATCATCGGCGTCTGCGGCGGATCGGGCAGGACGGTGACCCCCTTCACGTCCGCGAGGGCCGCCGCGATCGCCCGAGCGTGCTCGAGGTAGAGCGGCATCCTGGGCAACCGCTGACGCAAACCGGTGAGCGCCGCGGCGGCGTACGGCCACATCGCGAACAGCGTCCCTCCGTGGCGGCCCCGCCATTCGGCGACTTCGGCGACGACGTCCGTCTCGCCGGCGAGCGCGCACCCGCTGAGCCCGCCGAGGCCCTTGTAGAACGAGACGTACACGGAATCGAAGAGCGCCGCGATCTCAGCCGGTGCGACCCCGTAGCCGGCCGCGGACTCCCACAGCCGCGCCCCGTCCAGGTGGACGGCCGCGCCCCGCTCGCGCGCTGCGTCGACGAGGGCCCTCAGCTCGTCGAAGCCCGGCTGCTCACCGCCCAGGTCGCGCTGGGGCAACTCGATGAGCAGCGCTGCCACGGGTTCCGCGACGGCTGCCAGGTCGGCAACTGTCAGGAGCCGCGCGCTCTCCCCGATGGGCCGTCCGACGAGCCCGTGTAGGCGCTCGTAGCCCCGACCTTCGTGCTTGTCGACATGACACTCGGGGTGGAACACGACCGTGAGGCGATTGCGCCGGTCCGCGTGAACCCGCAGCACCGCCTGCTGGGCCATGGTGCCGCTCGGGAGGAACACGGCCGACGGCTTGCCGAGAATGCCGGCGACCTCGGTCTCCAGCTCGGCGACGACACCGCCCTCGCCATACACGTCGAGCTCGGTGTCCTCGGGGATCGCGCGCAGATGCTGCGCTGCCGTGAACAGCCCGTGACCGCTGACGGACCGGGTGCACCGCTTGCGGAGTTCGAGCATGTCATCCACGTCATCGATAGGAGCCATGCGAGACATGGTCCTCCGCGTCGCTGCGGCCCACGCGGAATTATGCGGCGCCGCGCCAG
>JAVEEB010000014.1 GCA_030840665.1 Frankiaceae bacterium
CCGCCAAGCCGTCCCGCGAGAGCGCATAGCCACCCGCGATCGCTTCGAGGCAGCCGGTGTTGCCGCAGCGGCACAGCACGCTGTCGTCATCGAGGACCGACACGTGCCCGATGTCACCAGCGGCGCCTTGCGCGCCCCGGTGAAGGTGGCCGGCGGAGATGAGGCCCGCGCCGATGCCGGTGCCGACCTTGACGTAGATGAGGGCCTGCTCGCCGCGGCCGATGCCCGCGCGGAGCTCGCCGAGTGCCATCACGTTCACGTCGTTGTCGACCCACGCCGGCACCTGGAACCGCAGGGCGAGGCGTTCGCGGACGGGATAGGCGTCCCAGCCCGGCATGATCGGGGGCGCGACCGGCATGCCCAGCGAGAACTCGACCGGCCCCGGCAGCCCCGCGGCGACGCCCCACAAGGGGGCATCCGGATGCGACCGCGTTGCCAGTAACTCGTCGAAGATCGCCTCGAGCCGGGTGAGCGTGGCCTCCGGCCCGTCGCCGACGTCGAGGGGCTGCGTGCGTTGCACGAGCAGGGCCCCGTTCAGGTCGCTGATGCCGACCTGCAACTCCGTGGCGCCGAGTTCGGCGACCAGCAGGCAGCCCGACTCGGCGCGGAACCGAAGTTCCCGAGACGGCCTGCCACCGGTCGACGCCGCGAGCCGGCCCTCCTCGAGCAACCCGAAGTCGAGCAACTGCGACACGCGCTCGCTGACCACGTTGCGGCCGAGGCCCAACTGCCGGACAAGCTCCGGTCGCGTGCGCAAGCCGCCGGACCGGACCCCGTCGAGGACCTTTGCCAGGGATTCGACGTAGTCAGCAGTGCGCAGCTCGCCTGCCAGCCCGTCCGACACGTAGACACCTCTCTCGCGGCGCCGCCGAGGGGATCTCACGAGGCAAACCAGTAGAAGCAAACCACAGCGTCGCCCCACCGTAGAACCAAACACTTGTGATCGCTAGGGGTTGACTTCCGCCTTGAACGTGCAATATTCCCCGTACGCGGTGATTTGCCGCCGCAACAGGCCGTGTGAAGGCGGCAATTCCGAGGGCGGTGACATGGCAGTCGAATCAGACGCCGACCGGGCGAACCCGCGCATCCGCGCCGGCATCGTCGGCACCGGTTTCATCGCCGGCGTGCATGCCCACGCGGTTCGCGCCGCCGGTGGGGAAGTCGTCGCAGTCCTCGGCAGCAACCCGGCAGCAACCGCCCGCGGAGCCGTCGACATGGCGGCGCGGCGCGGCGCCGCCGACCTCCAGGCTCTTGTCGCGGACGACGACATCGATGCCATCCACATCTGCACGCCGAACGCCACGCACCGCGCGTTGGCCGAAGCCGCGATCGCGGCGGGCAAGCACGTCATCTGCGAGAAGCCGCTCGCCACGTCGGTCCCCGACGCGCGACTGCTGACCGAGCTGGCCCGTGCCGCCAACGTTCTCGCGAGCGTCCCGTTCACGTACCGGTTCTACGCATCCGTCCGCGACGCGCGAGACCGGATCCACGACGACGCCTCCAATCCGCTGTGGATGCTGCACGGCAGCTACCTGCAGGATTGGCTGGCGGGCGCGGAGCTGACCAACTGGCGGGTGGACCCCGCACAGGGCGGGGCGTCCCGCGCGTTCGGTGACATCGGCGTGCACTGGTGCGACCTGATGGAGTTCACGACCGGCCACCGGATCACCCGGCTCACCGCGCGCATGGGATCGGCGTTCGGGCGCCGCGGGACGGGCTCGTCGTCGGCCGAGGTGCGCACCGAGGACGGCGCCGTCGTCGTTTTCGAGACGGACCGCGGGGCGCTCGGGTCCGTCGTCGTGTCGCAGGTGTCACCGGGACGCAAGAACCAGCTGTGGTTTTCCTTCGACGGCCCGGAGCGGTCGTACGCGTTCAATCAGGAAACCCCGGACACGTTGTGGCTCGGGGACCGCGCGCAGACCCGCCTCCTCTCGCGGGGCAATGACGTCGGCGCGCAAGCGGGATCGCCGTACTCGCGCCTGCCCGCCGGTCACCCGCAGGGCTATCAGGACGCGTTCAACGCGTACATCGGCGACTTCTACGCCGGAGTGGCCGGGGAGAAGCCGGACGGCCTGCCGACGTTTGACGATGGGCTGCGGGCCGCCGTCGTCACGCAGGCCGTCGTCGACTCAGCAGCCACGCAGACCTGGGTGGAGGTAGCGGCATGACGACGACCGACGAGGTTCCGCTTCTCGAGTTGCACGACATCGTCAAGACGTTTCCCGGCGTACGCGCGTTGGACGGCGTGCAGCTGCAGGTGGCAGCCGGCGAGGTGCATTGCCTGCTCGGACAGAACGGCGCCGGCAAGTCGACGCTGATCAAGGTGCTCGCCGGCGTGCACAAGCCCGACTCGGGATCGATGCTCTGGCACGGCAGTGAGGTGTCGTTCAGCAATCCGCAGGCAGCCACAAAGGCCGGGATCGCGACCATCTACCAGGAGCTCGACCTCGTCGATGACCTCTCGGTCGCCGAGAACATTTTTCTGGGACACGAGCAGTCGATCCAGGGGTTCGTGCGCCGCGAGCACATGCGCTCCGACGCGCGGGCGGTCCTCGCCCGGCTGGGTCACGGCGAGATTCCGGTGTCGCGCAAGGTCGGCCGGCTCTCGTCGGCGGCGAAGCAGATCGTCAGCATGGGCCGCGCGCTGTCGCACGAGGCGCAGCTGATCGTCATGGACGAGCCCAGCGCCGTCCTGGCGCACGACGAGGTCGCCAACCTGTTCCGCGTCGTACGAGAGCTGACCAGTCGGGGCATTGCCGTCATTTACATCTCGCACCGCCTCGAGGAGCTGCGCCAGATCGGCGACCGGGTCACGGTACTCAAGGACGGGCGCACGTCGGCGGTCAACCTGCCGGTCAAGACAACAACAACCGATGACCTTGTACGTCGAATGACCGGCCGCACGATCGAGTACGTCTTTCCCGAGCGGCGCCCGCGCCGCGTGGAGTCGGATTCCGTGCCGCTGCTCGACGTCCGGGGGCTCACCCGCATCGGTGAGTTCAGGGACATTTCCCTGTCGGTGCATGCGGGAGAGATCGTGGGCATCACGGGCCTGGTCGGGTCGGGTCGCTCCGAACTTCTCGAGACCATCTACGGGGCACGGAAGGCGCAGGCCGGCTCGGTGTCGGTCCAAGGCCGGGCACTGCCCCACGGGCGCATCGATCGCGCCGTCCGTGCCGGGCTCGGCCTTGCACCGGAGGAGCGGAAAGCCCAAGCCCTGATACTCGAAGACAGGATCTACCGCAACGTCACGCTGTCCACGTTCGCCCAGTACGCAACCGCGGGGCTCACGTCCGCGTCCGCCGAGCGGACGGCGGCCAAGCGCATCGCGGACCTGCTCGCGCTGCAGCCTTCGGGCGTCACGCGGCCGGTCAAGACACTCTCCGGCGGCAACCAGCAGAAGGTGGTTCTCGGCCGCTGGTTGCTCGACCCCGACGGCGATCAATCGGCACCCCGTCGACGAGGGCGTGGGACGAAGCTGTTGCTGCTCGATGAGCCCACCCGCGGCGTCGATGTCGGTGCCCGGGCCGACCTGTACCGCGTGATCCGGCGCCTCGCCGACGACGGCATGGGCGTGCTGATGGTCTCGAGCGAAGTGCCCGAGGTGCTCGGCCTGGCCGACCGGGTGCTGCTCATGCGCGAAGGCCACCTGATCAGGGAAGCCGCCGCGGGCGATCTGGATGAAGAAACCGTGCTCGATCTCGTCATGGCGGGGTCGCTTCTGGAAGTGAGCCAGCCATGACCGAGCACGCACCCGCCACGACAACCGTCGACACGCACGCCGGCGCGACGAGCGATGGTCCGCAGACGCGGTCGGGCTCCGGCCTGCGACGGTGGCTCCGCGACGACCGCAGCGAACCCTTCCGGCGCAACCTCGGGTTGGTGGTCGTACTTCTCGTGCTCTACGCGATCGGGGCGTGGAGCCGACCCGACATCTTCCTGCACAGGGGCCGCCTGTGGTCCAACGAACTGACCGTACTCACCCTCGCCTCGAGCATCGGCGTGGTCGCGATCGGCATGACGCTCGTCATCATCAGCGGCGGCATCGACCTGTCGGTCGGCGCCTTGCTGGCGCTGGCCAGCGTGTGGTGCACCACCCTCGCGACGCAAGCCCACGGCGCCCTCACGATGGTGTTCGTGGCGCTGGTCGTTGCCACGATTGCGGGCACGGTCAACGGGGTGCTGATCGCATACGGGCGGCTGGCCCCGTTCATCGCCACGCTCGCGATGATGGTTGCCGCGCGCGGGTTGGCCCAGAAGATCTCCGGCAAGTCGACGCAGGTCGTCAAGGTCGATGGGATCACGAAAATCGCGCAGGACCGCGTGTTCGGCCTGCCGTGGCTCGTGGTCATCTTCGCGGGCGTCGCGGCCATCGGCTGGGTGCTGCTCAACCGCACGACATTCGGTCGGCGCACGACGGCGGTCGGCGGCAACGAAGAGGCAGCCCGGCTAGCGGGCATCAACGTGCGGCGCACCCGCGTCCTGCTCTACGCCCTGTCCGGAACGTGTTGCGGGATCGCGGCCGTGATGGTCACCGCGCAGGCCAACTCGGGGTCCTCCGATCACGGAAATCTCTATGAACTGCAGGCGATCGCCGCGGCGATCATCGGCGGGACGGCTCTCGCCGGCGGGCGCGGCACCATCGTCGGCACCGTCCTCGGCGTCCTTGTCTTCACTCAGATCACGAACCTGTTCATCGTCAACAACCTCGCGGTGGAGTACCAGCTGATCGCGCAAGGCGTGATCATCGTCGCCGCCGTTCTCCTCCAGCAGTTCCGTGTCGGCTCGCTGCGAAAGCGCGTCTGATGACGAGCCGCCTCCCCACGCCTTCGGCCCTGCCCCGCCACAAGACCCGTTTCGCGCCAACCTCACCCCATGGAGAAATGCTGTGACTGAACGGACTCACCTCACCGTCGGCGGACGTCGCCGAGCGATCATCGTCGGAGCCGTCACTGCCGGCGTCCTCCTGGCGGGCTGTACGTCGAACGCAACCACGACAACGCCGACGACCGCTGCGGCAGGGGCCAGCAGTTCGGCAACGGGTAGTGCCACCACCGGCGGCACGGACGGCAATGCCGTGCCCGGCAAGAAGGTCACCATCGTGTTTTCCGGGCCGGTCGCCGACCACGGCTTCCTGGCTGCGATCAACTCCTTCGCCAAGAAGCAGGCGGCGCTCTACACCGACGTCGACTTCAAGGTGCTCGAGGCCGCCGCAGACGCACCGTCGCAGATCGCGGCTGTGCAGACGGCGATCGCCGGAAAGCCTGACGCGCTCATCATTTTCCCGCAGGACGGTGACCAGCTAACGGGGGTCGGCAAGGCCGCCATGGCCGCCGGCATCCCGGTCATCAACCTGGACCGCAAGTTCAACGACGCGAGTGCCTACCGTCTCTTCCTCGCCGGCGACAACTACAAGGTCGGCTACAACGCCGGGACGTACATCGGGCAGAAGCTCAAGGGCAAGTCGAACGCGGTCATCGGTGAGATCACGGGGATCCCGACCCTGGCCCTCACCAAGGAGCGGTCGCAGGGGTTCAAGGACGCCCTCGCCATCTACGGGCTCAAGGTGACCAACCAGGTCAACGCGAGCTTCACCGTGCAGTCAGGCCAACAGGCGATGGCCAACCTCCTCGCGGCGGCACCGAAGATCGACGCTGTCTTCAACCACGACGATGACCAGAACATCGGCTCCGAGGCGGCAGCCAAGCAGGCGAACCGCACCGAGTTCTTCATCGTCGGCAACGCGTGCTCGAACATCATGCTCAAGCACATCAAGGACGGCGACGCGCGCATCGAGGCGGACGTCACCTTCACCCCGGCCATCTCGGCCACGGCAGTTTCCCTTGCCCGGCTCATCGCTCAGGGCCGGCTCATCCCCGACCTCGCCGGCCTGCCGCTGCCCAGCAATTTGCTGATCGACTCCGAGCTGGTCACCAAGGCGAACGTCGACCAGTTCACGAAGTTCGGCTGGGACTAACTGCAGACTAGTGGGGGGGGGGGGGGGGGGGGGGCCC
>JAVEEB010000030.1 GCA_030840665.1 Frankiaceae bacterium
ACACCGTCAGTACAACGCCCGCTGGCTCCCAGTCTGGCCGCGAGCACGACAAGCGCAGCTCCCCCGGCGGGGCGGGCAGAACCCAGGTGGCAGGTGTCGCGGGGGCCGGATTGCCGCCGCCCCAGCGCTCGCCGTACTTGTAGTTGACGTACGTCCCGTCCACGGTGCTGCTACTGACCCGCAGCACAACGCCGGCCCCGGTTGCCGCGACCGACTTCCTCGAGACGGAAATCCCTTCGGGCGTACAGGCAACGTCCACGGCGGTCGGAGTCCCAATGGGCGCCGACGCAGCCGCCGACGTGGCCAGATGCGCTGGCGTGGGGCTTGTCGTCTGCGCACCGGCGATGGGCTGAGCGGCGTGCGATTGAGTGCAGCCCGCCAACGTGAGGACAGCGCCGATAACGGCCGCCCTTGTTCGGATGCCAGTGATGGTGGTGTCCCCTCTTCAGGCCGAGGTTGGACGGTCACTGCACCGCGACGGTTCCGCGCATGTCACGCGAGATCCACCGCGCGAGCGGGACGAGTCCGTGGACATCCCTCAAAGACGTCTGCGACGACGAAGGGTGCCGGGCCATCTGGCCCGGCACCCTTTTTCGTCGTTGCTGAACTGGCTAGGTGGTGACTGCCTGGCCGCTGCCGGCGCGCGCGCCTGCGTCGAGGTCGATCGACCCATCGTCGGGCGACCCGACCCCGGCGACCTCGTCGGGTTCGCGTCCCGGCGTCATGAGGTTCCACTTGCGGATCGCGAAACTGAAGATGGCGTAGTAGATCACCGCGTAGACGACGCCGACCACGAGCAGCAGGAGGGGATTCTGCGCCTTGCCGTAGTTGATGACGAAGTCGATGAAGCCGGCCGAGAAGCCGAACCCATCATGGATCCCCATTGCCGTGACCACGGCCAGTGAGATACCGGTGAGCACGGCGTGGATCCCGAACAGCACAGGTGCCACGAACAGGAACGAGAACTCAAGCGGTTCGGTCACGCCGGTGAGGAACGACGTGAGAGCGCCGGCGAGGAGGATGCCGCCGACAGCCTTGCGGCGGTCGACGCGCGCCGCCTGCCACATCGCGATGGCCGCTGCCGGAAGGCCGAACATCATGACGGGGAAGAAGCCCGTCATGAACTGGCCGGCGGTCCGGTCACCTGCGAAGAAGCGCGTCAGGTCACCGTGTGTGACTACTTTCGTCACCGGATTGGTGTAGTCACCGACGGTGAACCACGCGACCGAGTTCACGATGTGATGCAGGCCGAACGGCAGCAGTGCGCGGTTGACGACGCCGAAGATTCCGGCGCCGAGTGCGCCGCTCTTGATGGCCTCGTTGCCGCCCCAGTTGATCACAGCCGAGACAGGGATCCAGGCGAACGCCATGACGACGCCGAGGACGACGCAGGTCGCCGCCGTAACGATCGGAACGAAACGGCGCCCGCCGAAGAACGCCAGATATGGCGGCAGCTTTATCCGGTAGTACCGCTGGAAGAGCAATGCCGTGATGATGCCGACGATGATGCCGCCGAGGACATAGGTCGGGTTGGACGCGCCCATGTTGAGGCTGGGCGTCGACAGCGCCTTGACGGTGAAAGTGCCGTCAGGGTTGGCGACCCCACTTGATGATCCGCCCGTGAACTGGGTAACGCTGTCCTTAATGCGCGTCGGGACGGCGGAGTTCGTGTAGAAGACGTACATCGACACGTAATGGAAGGTCATGTAACCGACAACAGCGGCGAGGGCCGTGGAGCCGTCGGCCTTGCGAGCGAACCCGATGGCCACACCCACGGCGAACAGCAGGGGTAGCCAGGAGAACAAGGCATTTCCGGCCGTGGCCATGACGTTAGCGACCGGGTTGACCCAGGCGACGTGCTTCGAAAGCCCGTCCGCGCCGAGAACGTCGGGCTGGCCGAGGCGCAGGAGCAGCGCAGCCGCGGGGAGCACGGCGATCGGCAGCATGAGGCTGCGCCCGATGCGCTGAAACAGTGCCAACGGTGAATTGCCGGTGCGCGGGGCTGGAAGCCCGTCGGACACCATTGCTGTCATGGGTTTCCTCCACTAGATCGTGAGTTGTCGGTCGGGGTCCCGACCGTCCTGCGGTACGGAAGAGCGGGTTTGGTGAGCGGGACCCAGAGCTTGTATCTGTCCGCGCGGTACATCGATTGCGCGTATTCGACGCGGACGTCGTCGCTGTAGGAGTGGCGCCGCATGCGAAGCACGACGCCGCCCGTGGAAATCTGCAACAGCCCGGCAGTGGTTGCATCCGCCGAGCCTGCTTCGATGCTCTGTTCACCCCACGTGAGTACAACGCCGTACTTCTCCGCGAGTAACAGGTAGAGCGACGTGCCGGCCAGATCCGATTGCTGAAGAGTCGGGACGACGCGTTCAGGCAGATAGACGACTTCCAACGCCATCGGGATGTCGTCCGCGAAGCGCAACCGCTCGATGCGGACCACGGTTTCGCCGACAGTGATCTCGAGCTCTCGCGCGAGGTGCGGAGTGGCCACCACGCGCTCGAGTGCGATCGTTGTCGACCCCGATTGCATGCCACGGGTGCGCATGTCCTCCGTGAAGGAGGCGAGGCGCACCTGCAGTTCCATCTTGGGACGGGAAACGAATGTGCCCCGACCCGCGACGCGGTAGAGGCGGCCCTCGGCCACCAGGCTGTCGACAGCCTGCCGAACGGTCATCCGGGACAGCCCATGGCGGTCTGACAGTTCGCGCTCCGACGGGATCGGCGCGTTCACTGTCCCTTCGAGCTCGATGAAATCGAGCAGGATGTCGCGCAGCTGGTGGTACTTGGGTACCGGGCTCCGCGGGTTGATGGCGCTCATGGCACCTTCGGGTTTTTGGGGGGTTGCCCCGGGGCTGGAAATTGATAGTGTCTGGACCGGTCTAGACCGGTCCATACGACGGGACTAGATCACTGCCAGAATCGGATGTCAAGAGGGTGAGCCCAGCGACGCGCGGGGGAAACCCGAAGTGGATCAGCACGTCCCGGGACAGCGGCTCCAGGCCACTGTGCGGGCACCTCGAAACAGGAGTTGTGGCGTGGACAAGGCGCAGCAGATCATCGCGGGGCTCGGCGGGGCGGACAACATCATCGAGATCGAGCCCTGCATCACGCGGCTCCGCACCGAGGTGCGCGACGGCACCCGGGTCGACGAGAAGGCCCTCAAGGCGGCGGGAGCCCATGGGGTGCTGAAGTCGGGCAATGTCGTCCAGGTGATCGTGGGGCCTGAGGCCGACACGCTCGCGTCGGACATCGAGGACTACCTGGCATGAGTCTGGCCGTCATCGCACCGGTCACCGGCACCGTCATCGGCCTCGGCCGGGTGCCCGATCCCGTCTTCGCCGACGCCATGGTCGGTCCAGGGACGGCCATCGACCCCGACCGTGTGGTGGGCGAGGCGCTGTCGCCCATCGCAGGACGCCTAGTGAAGCTGCATCCGCACGCATTCGTCGTGGTGGACGACACGTCCGGGGCCGAACGTGGCGTCCTCGTCCACCTCGGGATCGACACCGTGCAGCTCGAAGGCGCCGGTTTCGAGTTGCTGGTCGCCGAAGGTGACGTGGTCGCCGCCGGCCAGCCGGTCGTACGGTGGAATCCTGCTGACATCGAGGCCGGTGGCCGCTCACCCGTGTGCCCGATCGTCGCGTTGGGTGCCGAGGCGGGCGATCTGGCGGACGTCCTCGAGGCCGGGTCTGTGAAGTCCGGCGACCCGTTGATGACGTGGGCATGAGCACGCTGCGGGCCGCGATCTTCGACCTCGACGGGACGCTTGTCGCCACCGAGGAGCACAACCAGGTCGTCTGGCGTGCCTTTCTCGCGCAGCGTGGCCACACGTGGGACGACGCCGAGCTCTCGGCGCTCGTGCTCGGCCGGCGCGGGATCGATGTCTTCCGCGAACTCGGTCACGTGTTTCCCGGTGAAGAGCCGGAGGCCTTGTACGCCGAGATTCTCGCGGTCGACGAGCGGATGCGGCAGCCCGAGCCGGCGGCGCCGATCCCGGGAGCGGTGGACCTCGTCCGGCAACTGGCGGCGAGTGGTGTGACGGTGGCTCTCGTCACTTCCCGCTGGCGGTCCGGGGCTGAGGAAATCCTGCAGGAACTCGGGATTCTGCAACATTTCGGTCTGCTCGTGACCGCGGAAGACGTCGCGCGCGGCAAGCCACATCCCGACGGGTGGCTCTTTGCGCTCGAGCGCCTCGGTATCACTGCGGACGAGGCGATCGCGTTCGAGGACAGCGTCCCGGGCGTGGTGTCAGCCACCGCCGCAGGTCTTCGTACCGTGGCCGTCACTCCTGCACCCACGGCTGAGGTCATCACGCTTGCGCAGCGCGTTGTTGCCGATCTCACCACGGTCGACGTCGTGTCCTTGCAGTCGTTCCCCCACTGAACCGACCGAGCAAGCCCTGCACGTGATCTGAGAGGAACTGTTGATGGCGGAGCGTCGAGTTGTCGTGGCACCCGGAGTCGGCCTGCACGCACGACCGGCGGCGCTCTTTGTCAAGGCCGCAGGAGCAACAGGACTGCCGGTGACGATCGCCAGGGACGGCGCTCCCGCGGCAGATGCTCGCAGCATTCTTTCCGTGCTGTCATTGGATGTTCGCGGCGGCGAAGAGGTCGTGCTGACCGCCGAAGGGGACAACGCCGAGTCGGCGCTGGACCAGTTGTCGACGATCCTCACGAGCACCGATGCGTGAGCTGCACGGGATCGGTGGTGGCCGTGGCGTCGCCGCCGGAAAGGTCGCCCGCATGGGGGAGGCCTCGTCCGCCGCCCCCGAAGGTGTGTCATCCGGCGATCCCGCCGCAGAGGCTGCGAGCGCTGTAGCGGCCTTGGACGCGGTGGCTGCCGAGCTGCGGCGGCGCGGCGAGGCCGTCGGGGGCGACACGTTCGACGTGCTCGACGCCCAGGCGATGATGGCGGACGATCCCGCGTTGCGGGTAGACGTTGCACGCAGAGTCGCGACTGGTGTCAGCGCTGCGCGGGCGGTGTACGACGCGTTCTCGGCGTACCGGGACGTCTTGGCTGACGCCGGCGAGTACCTGGCTGCGCGCGTTCCGGACCTCGACGATGTGCGGGCCCGTGCGGTCGCCGCGTGCTTGGGGGTGCCGGCGCCGGGGGTGCCCGAGCGCACCGCGCCCTACGTGCTGGTGGCGCGCGACCTCGCACCCGCGGACACGGCGGTCCTCGACCTCTCGTTGGTCGTTGCCATCGTGACGGCCGAGGGTGGGCCGACGAGTCACACGGCGATCCTGGCGCGAGCACGCCGTATCCCCGCCGTGGTGGGTTGCGCAGATGCGCTGTCGTTGAGCGATGAGACTCAGGTCATCGTTGACGGCGTGTCCGGCGTGGTGACCGTCGATCCGACCCCGGCCTTGCTGGCCTCCGTGGCCGAGCGTGTCGCGGCCACCGTCGAACCCCAGGTCGTAAACGGGCCGGGCGCCACCGCGGACGGCCACCCGGTGGCGCTGCTGGCGAACGTGGGCGGGCCGGGGGACGCGGCGCCCGCGGTTGCTGCGGGGGCGGAAGGCGTCGGGCTCTTCCGTACAGAATTCTCCTTCTTGTCGGGTGACGAGCCGACGGTGGACGCGCAGGCAGAGGCCTACCGGGTGGTGTTCGCTGCGTTCCCGGGGGCGAAGGTCGTGGTGCGTGTGCTGGACGCCGGCGCCGACAAACCCCTGTCCTACTTGACCGGCGACGCCGAACCGAACCCCGCGCTCGGCGTCCGCGGTCTGCGCGCCTTCCAGCGGCAACCGGCGGTGCTCGACAACCAGCTGGCGGCCATCGTGGCGGCCAGTGCGGACACGACGGCAGACGTGTGGGTGATGGCGCCGATGGTCGCCGATGCCGAGGAAACGCGATGGTTCGCGGAGAAGGCGCGCGCGGCGGGTGTGCGAACGGTCGGCGTGATGGTGGAGGTGCCGTCGGCCGCGTTGACGGCCCTCGGGGTGCTGGCCGAGTGTGATTTCGCGAGTATCGGGACGAACGACTTGACGCA
>JAVEEB010000071.1 GCA_030840665.1 Frankiaceae bacterium
GATGTGCGCGACCTCTGGCCGGACGTCGTCGACAACCTGTCGTCGGGCGTGCGCGCCGGGCTCTCGTTGCCGGAAGCGCTGGCCTCCCTGGCGGTCCGCGGGCCGGAGCGGCTGCGGCCCGCGTTCAACCGGTTCGCGGAGGACTACCGGGCGACCGGCCACCTGGGCCCGTCGCTCGACCGGCTGAAGGCAGAGCTCGCGGATCCGGTAGCCGACCGGGTCATCGAGGCGGTGCGGATGGCGCGCGAGGTGGGGGGCAACGACCTGGGCCGGCTCCTACGCACGCTGTCGACCTTCCTGCGCGAGGACTCGCAGACCCGCGGGGAGCTCGAGACCCGGCAGGGGTGGACCATCAACGCGGCGCGGCTGTCGCTGGCGTCGCCCTGGGTCATCCTCGGCATCATCGCGTCGCAGCCGTCGTCCGCCCATGCCTACAACACGAAGCTCGGCGCGATCGTGCTCGCGATCGGTGGCGGAGTGTCGTTCGTGGCGTACCGGGTCATGATGCGCATCGCGCGGCTGCCCGAGGACGAACGGGTCCTGCGGTGAACGGGGTCGTGACCGGGGTGCTTCTCGGGGGGACGACGGCAAGTGGCGTTGTCATCGCTTTCGTCGGGAGCCCTCCCCGCCGCAAGCTGGTCCTCGATGACCGGTTGGGCCCCTATCTGCGCGACACCGCCCTGCCCTCACGATTGCTGGCACGACGGGGAGTTGACAAGGGTGGCCGCCTCGAGCGGGCCTTCCGCGACTCCGCACGGGACATCGGCGCGCGCATCGACAAGGTCCTCGGCGGCACGGCCGATGTGCGACGCCGCTTGGACCGGCTGGGCAACCCGATCACCGTCAGCGAATTCCGCACCCAGCAAGGCATGTGGTCGCTCGGGGGGATCCTCATCGCGGTAGTTGTGATGGTGGCCTTGTCGATGAATGCGGCCCGCGTCCTCGCCGTGCAGGGGCTCGGCCTTGTCGTCCTCGGCGCGCTGGCGGGGGTCTTCGGTCGCGACCGGCACCTCAGCGCGCAGGTCAAAAAGCGCGAGGCACGGATGCTCGCGGAGTTCCCGACGGTCGCCGAACTCATCGCGCTGGCAGTGAGTGCGGGCGAGAGTCCCGTCGGTGCGCTCGAGCGGATCGTGCGGCTCACCAGAGGCGAGCTGTCGGCGGAATTGGCACGCACCCTGTCGGACATCCGCGCCGGGGCGTCCATCACGGTGGCGCTCGAAACGTTGGGCGCCCGCACGGGTTTGCTGCCCTTGTCCCGCTTCGCGGATGGGGTGGCTGTCGCCGTCGAACGCGGCACGCCGCTCGCGGACGTCCTGCGGGCTCAGGCGATCGACGCGCGCGAAGCGGGCAAGCGGGCGCTGATGGAGGCGGGCGGACGCAAGGAGATCGGAATGATGGTGCCGGTCGTTTTTTTCGTGCTGCCCATCACGATTCTCTTCATGATTTTTCCCGGCGCGTACAGCCTCACGGTTTCGGTCCCGTAGTCATGCACCGGTGCATTCAGTCGTCATACATCCAAGGGAGCGGTAGTGAACAACGCAGAACAGATGGTCCGGTACGTCGAGGCACGCGTCCGCCAGGCGATCGGCGACGAGCGCGGCGATGTGCCGGGGTGGGTCATGATCACGATCATGACGTGCGCCATCGCTGCCATCATCTGGGGCCTCGCGGGCCCGTGGCTGCGCGGCCTGTTCGACACGGCCGCGAAGAAGGTGACCGACTGCCAGTCGGCGAACCCCGGCGGCGCGGTGGGTGGCGCACCCGCAAACTGTCCCTGAGGCAACCTCTCACGGAGTGTGCCCGCCCGTCGGATCGCGGGGCCGCCGTGGTCGACTTTGTCCTGATCGCGATCCTGCTCGTCTCGCTGTTTCTGGCGCTGGTGCAGCTGTGCATCATCCTGTACGTCCGCAACGTCCTCGTCTCGTCCGCAGCGGAAGGTGCGCGCTATGGCGCGAACGTGAACCTGACGGCGGCCGACGCCAAGACGAAGACCGAGGCGATCATCGCGCGCGAGATCACGGGCAACATCACGTCAGCCGTGACGTCGTCGGAGGCAGGGGGGCTGGTGCAGGTGGACGTGTCCGCCCCGATCCCGCTGTTCGGGCTGTTCGCACCGGCCCACAGCGTGACGCTGCGCGTGACCGGGCACGCGGTGGCGGAGGGCCGATGAGGCACACGCTGCGAGCCCGGCTAGGGGATCGGCTGCACGTTGCGCGCGACGATGACGGCACTGCCCTGGTTGAGTTCTTCTGGCTCGGCATCCTGCTGATGGTGCCGATCACGTACGCGATCCTCTTCGCCTTCCAGGTGCAGCGCGCGGTCTTCGCGGTGACCGAAGCGACGCGGTCGGCGGGCCGCGCCTACGTGTCAACGCCCAACGGTGACACGACGACGGCCGGCGACAGGGCGACGACCGCCGCGTCCCTGACGATGACGGACCACGGGCTGCCGTTCACTGCCGCCAACTTCACGGTGACGTGCATGAGCCGGCCAGGTTCCGACCCGCCGAAGGCCGACACATGCTTCGCGGCCGACCACTGGGTGCGAGTGACCGTTCACGTGCCGGTGCAGCTACCGCTGCTCGGAGCGCTCCACATCAACGGCGGCACGGTGGGCGTCGGCGGTCAGCACGACGAGCTGTTCGACAAGTACGCCGACTACGCGACAAACGGCCCGTGATGCGCCGGCTCCCGACGGCGGACGACGACCGGGGCACCGTCATCCCGTTGATCCTCATCTTCACGCTCATCGCGTCCCTGTTGCTCCTGGTGGTCATCGATGCGACGGCGTTGTTCATGGGGTCGCGGTCGATCGCGGCCGTGGCGGACGGCGCCGCGCTCGCGGCGGCGCAGGACATCGACAAGGGCACGATCTACACGACGGGCGGCATCAAGGGCTCAGACCTTCCGATCGACGCCGCCGCCCAGCAGGCGGTGGACAAATACGTGGCTGACAACAATGTCGCCGGTCGTTTCCCCGGCTTTCAGGGCGCGACGGCCGTTGTCGACCCCAACACGAATCGGGTCACGGTGACCATCACCGCCACGGTGCAACTGCCATTCGTCAGCTGGTTCACGACACACCCCGACCAGACCCTGGCAACGGACGGGATCGGGATCACCGAGAGCGCGACGGCGGTGCTGCGCTGCGGCGAGGGCGCCGGGGCGACCTGCGGCTGAATCAGAGAGCCGCGGTGCCCTCGACCGACGTTCCTGGCCAGGGCAACTAGGCTGGCAACCGTGCCTTCCGACGCCCTCACCGATCAGCTCAAGCAGCTCGATGTCACCCTCCTCAACATCGAGGCGGTGCTCGACGTCCCCGCCATGCGTATCGAGCTGGCCGACCTGAACGAGCAAGCCGCCGCCCCCGACCTCTGGGACGACCAGGAGCGGGCGCAGCAGGTCACCAGCCGCCTGAGCTTCGTCCAGGGCGAGCTCACCCGCATCGAGAGCCTGCGCCGGCGCCTGGACGACGTACAACTGATGTTCGAAATGGCTGAGGAAGAGGGCGACGCGGAGACGGCGGCCGAGGCCGAGGCTGAGGTCGCGTCGATCGCGAAGGCGGTCGACCAGCTGGAGGTCCGCACGCTGCTTTCGGGGGAGTACGACGCCCGCGAGGCCCTCGTGACCATCAACTCCCAGGCCGGCGGCGTCGACGCCGCCGACTGGGCGCAGATGCTGCTGCGGATGTACACGCGGTGGGCGGAGCGACACAACTACGCGCTCGACGTGTACGACACGTCCTACGCCGAAGAGGCCGGCATCAAGTCGGTCACGTTCCAGGTGAAGGTGCCGTACGCGTACGGGGTCCTCCAGAGCGAGCACGGCGTGCACCGCCTCGTCCGCATCTCGCCGTTCGACAACCAGGCCCGTCGCCAGACGAGCTTCGCCGGCGTCGACGTCACTCCCGTCGTCGAGGTGACCGACCACATCGACATCGCCGACGACGAGCTGCGCGTCGACGTCTACCGCTCCAGCGGGCCCGGCGGTCAGGGCGTCAACACGACCGACTCCGCCGTGCGCCTGACGCACCTGCCGACCGGGATCGTCGTGTCGTGCCAGAACGAGCGTTCGCAGATCCAGAACAAGGCGAGCGCGATGAACGTCCTCGCCGC
>JAVEEB010000127.1 GCA_030840665.1 Frankiaceae bacterium
ACGTCACCGGGATCACCGGGCGCAGCACTGGCGACAACCGACGAACTCATGGTCGTGAGGATGAGAGCGGCGGCAACGACCCACCGTCCAGTGATGCGCAATGTCCCGGTCCGTCCCTTTAGTGCCAATCCCGGCACCCTACGGTCACCGGGACCATGATCGGGAGCTTTCCGGCCTACGGGTGCCTAACGCTCGGGCGTGTCCTCGGGTTGCACGAGCTGCCCGATTCGTTAACGCGTCTTGTTCACCGCGTCTTGTTCACCGCGTCTTGTTCACCGCGGTCGGCGCGCGGTCCGGATCAGCCAGTAGGTCGTGAAGAACGGAGCCGCGAACGCGACGACGGCAACGGCGATGCCCACCCACGACGGCAGCCCCCCGTCCGGCCCGCACGCAAAGGCGGCCCGCGACGGCCCGATCGCGAGACCGCCGTCACCCGCCGCGAACACGGCGGCTGGTGTTGCGCAGGGGCCGGCGATGCGGGTGGTGGCAAACGCCAGGCCGCCCAGAACCAACGGCGTAACCAGGCCACCCGGGAGAACGAGAGTGCCGATCCACTTGTCGCGAGTGCGCCAAGTCGGCGAGGTCCACAGCAGGATGACGCCCGCGAACCAACCAATCCCCCACAGGAAGCCGCCGATCAGCACGAGGATCACCGCGGCAATGTCGCGACCTGCCATGGCCCTCGCGTCGGGCCAGTTCGCGGCGGGCGACGGTGACTCTTCATACGCTGCGTCCGCGATTTCCTGCGGGCTGCCGAGGCTCTCGAGGACGGACGCCACCGTCACGGGGTTGCTGTCGCCGTCCGCCAGCGCGTCCGCGATGTGCGCGCGAATGTCGCGCAGGACTTCGGTGCGGCGGTCGCGCGGGAGTGCCCCAAGCGCGCGTTCGAGGTCCGACAGATAGGCCTTTACCTGCGGTTCGTCGGTGCTGGGCACGGTCACTGCTCTCCCCTGAGGACGCGATCGACGGCGGTACGAAACAGGTTCCATTGGTCGGTGAAGCTGCGGACGGCGAGCTCGCCCTGCCGCGTCAACTGGTAGTAGCGGCGCGGCGGCCCCGCGGTCGACTCGCGCCACGTCGAGTCAACGAGCCCGTCGCGCCGCAGCCGTGCGAGGAGGGGGTAGACCGTGCCTTCGCTGGTCACGAGCACCCCGTCGGCGCCGAGGTCCGCGATCAGGTCTCCCGCGTAACGCTCGCCGCCGCGCAGGGCCGCGAGGACACAGAATTCGAGCGTGCCGCGGCGCAGGTGCGTCAACAGCTGCGCCGGTTCCATGTCACACACGGTAGCTGGTGTCACATGGAAGTCAACTCATGGTGGAATTGTGCGAACGAGGGCAAGGAGCCGCCATGACACAAACCTCCACTCCCCCAGTGCCGACCCTGGCGGAGCTCATCGATTCCGTTCCCCTGGCACCTGGCGCCGTCATCGAGACGGCGGCGGTCGACTACGACCTCGACGGCGTTGCCCTCCAAGGCTTCGTCGCCGCCGACACTGCCTCCCCCACCCGCCGGCCCGGCGTCCTGCTCATCCACGACTGGCTCGGCCTCGGCGAGAACACCGAGACGAGGGCCGTCATGCTGGCCCGCCTCGGCTACGTCGCCCTCGCCGCCGACGTCTACGGCCGCGACGTGAGGCCGGACAATGCCGAAGCACCCTCCGTGGCCGGCCCGTACTACGCCGACATCGAGCTGTGGCGCGCCCGAATGGCTGCCGGCCTTGACCAACTGCTGGCCCATCCCCTCGTCGACCCGCAACGCGTCGCTGTCATCGGCTACTGCTTCGGCGGCCGCGGGGCCCTCGAACTCGCGCAGGCGAGGACCGAGCTCGTCGGCACCGTGGCGTTCCACCCCACGCTGGCGCCGATGCCGGACGCGGCGCGCGTGACGGCGAAGGTGCTCGTCCTCGGCGGGGACGCCGACCCCCTGATCTCCGACGACGCGGTCGTCGCCTTCAAGCAGTCGCTCCGCGGGACGCCGGTCGACTGGCAGTTCGTGACGTACAGCGGTGCCATGCACGGCTTCACGATCGTGAGCGCCAACTCACCCGAGCACGGCACGCAGTACCAGGCCGCGGCGGACAGGCGTTCGTGGGTCGCGATGCGCGAGTTCTTCGACGAGGTCTTCGCCTAGCCCGATGGTGGCGGCCGGGCGTTCTGCGACACTGGCCCCGTGATCACAGCCGCGGACATCGATGCGGCTGCCGCTCGCCTCGCCGGGGTCGCCGTGCGTACGCCGTTGCACCTGAGCGACCGGCTGTCGGCCCGCTTCGGCGCCGACATCTGGCTCAAGCGCGAAGACCTGCAGCCGGTCCGGTCGTACAAGGTCCGCGGCGCGTACAACTTCCTGGTCCAATTGCCCGTCGAGTTGCGTCCCCGTGGCGTGGTCTGCGCCAGTGCCGGTAACCACGCGCAGGGCGTGGCGTTCGCGTGCGCGCGCCTGGGTATCCATGCCCGGGTGTACCTCCCGCGCACGACCCCCCGCCAGAAGCGCGACCGGATCGCGGCGCTCGGCGGCGACGCCGTCGACGTCCGCCTCGTCGGCGACACGTACGACGAGGCCGCGGCGGCCGCGATCGCCGACGCCGCGGAAACGGGCGCCACCCTCGTCCCGGCGTTTGATGCGCCCGGCATCGTCGCGGGTCAGGGAACGGTCGCGCGGGAGATCGTCGAGCAACTCGGGGCAGCCCCCGACGCCCTCGTCGTCCCGGTCGGCGGCGGCGGCCTGATCGCGGGGTGCGCGACGTGGCTGGCCGAACACGCGCCGAGGGTGCGGGTGGTGGGTGTGGAGCCGGCCGGCGCGCCCAGCATGCGCGCGGCTTTGGAGGCGGGCGGCGCCACGACGCTGCACGAGTTCGACGGCTTCGTCGACGGTGCGGCGGTGCGCCGCGTCGGCGACCTCACCCACTCGCTGGTGGCGCGGGCCGACGTGGACGTGGTGACGGTGGACGAGGGTCGGCTGTGCAGCGAGATCCTCGGCCTCTACCAGTCCGACGGCATCATCGCCGAGCCGGCCGGCGCGCTGGCGACGGCCGCGCTCGGCGACACGGTGCCCGTCGTTCCCGGCTCGACAGTGGTCTGTGTCATCTCGGGCGGCAACAACGACGTGAGCCGGTACGGCGAAATTCTTGAACGCTCACTCGTGTACGAAGGGCTCAAGCACTACTTCCTCGTCGAGTTCCCGCAAGAGCCGGGGGCTCTGCGCCGGTTCCTCGACGAGGTGCTCGGACCGGACGACGACATCACCCGCTTCGAGTACGTGAAGCGCAACAACAGGGAATCGGGGCCTGCGCTCGTCGGCGTCGAGCTCGCCAACGCGGCCGACCTGCCGCCTCTCCTCGCGCGCATCGAGGCCAGCCCGCTTGTCGTGCAGCATCTCGAACCCGGCAGCCCGCTCTACTCGTTCGTCTCCTGAGCCCGGAGTCTGCGAACGTCCTGCCGTTAGAGGGGCGGCCAGCGGCCGATCAGCGCATCGACGGAGACGTCCAGTGCCTCGGCCAGGGCCACCAGGCTGCTGAGCCGCACGTCGGTGCGCCGGCCCGCCTCGATCTGCACGATCGCGCCGTAACTGACGCCCGAGTGGTGCGCCAAGTCCTCGCGCGTCCAGCCCCGGCGGACCCTTGCCCGGCGGAGCGCGTCGGCGATCGATGGTGGCTGGTTGCCTTGCTCGTCGGGCACACCTGCGGGGGCCGGCTGGGCGCGGTTCGACGGCTTCCGCGGGGGCCCGACGACCTCGTCGTGAGCGTGGCAGACCTGCGCAAGTCCGGGCGCGTCGCGGAAGGTCGCGAACAGTTGCGCCGGATATCCGCACAGCATGGACACGGGTCCGTTGCCGCAGACGGCCCCCCAGACCGCTTCGATGCCGGCGACCACATCAGTGCGTCCCTCCGCCCAGAGACCGCCCACGGCGGCCCCGTAGCAGCGGACATGGCCGCCGGCGCCGACCAGGTCGCGCAACAGCGACCCGGCGGACACGTGCCACGCCTTCTCGTCGAACTGGCCGGCGGGGGCCCACGCCTGCACGGTGTCGGCCGACGAGAGGTCGACGAGCTGCCCCGCGCGGCGGGCAGCGGCGACGTCGTGCCCAGCGCCGATCAACGCCTGATCGATGCGGTGCGCCTGCTTCGGGTTGGCGACGACGAGGGCCGGCTCACCCACCGCCAGGGCCGGACCGAGGTGTTGGGCGGCGACGTCCGCCTGCTGCCGATCGGACTCGTAGAAGTGCACCAAGTGCCGACCAGCCTGGTGGCTGTCGCGTTGACCGGTCATGCGGCGGCACACCTCCGGTCGCTTGTCGTACACCAATATTGCGTGTCCTACCCACGCGTCTGACAAGTCACCAATGGAAGGCGGGGGCCACACGACCGGTTTCCCTGACCCTCTGTGTAGCCGACCAGGCTGTGACAAATGATGGTGTCAGATGACACACTGGACGATTGCCCATAAACCCGGCGATAGGACTCAATGCATGACAAACCCGGACACGTTTCCGGCGGATGACAGCGAGCTGGCAGGTTGGCCGATGACCGACCCGCTGGCGGTGCACACGATCCTCGCCTGTGCGAGCGACGTCATGGCGTTCCTCGACCGCGAGATGACGATCAAGTGGATCAGCCCCGCAGTGAGGGAGTGGGGATACACGGCTACCAGCGTCGTAGGGACGCAAGCCGGGCACAGAACGCACCCGGACGACCTCCCGGGGTTCCGCGCGTTGCTGGCCAAGGTGGCGGGGATCCCGGGCGCGAAAGACCGGGCCGAGGTCCGCGTGCGCAACTCCGACGGCACCTGGCGTTGGGTAGAGCAGCGTGTGACGAACCTGCTCGGGGAGGAAGGCGTCGATGCGCTTGTCGTAACCACCGTCGATATCGATGACAAGCGACGGGCGGTGGACCAGCTCCAGCGCCGCGAGCTGTTCTACGGCGCGGTGTTCGACGGCGCGCCGGACATGGCTGTCGTCTGCGACCCGGACACCTCGATGCGGTGGGTGAGCCCGTCGGTTACGGCCCTGTGCGGGCATGACCCCGCGAAGATCCTCGGCACGAAAGTCGCCGCGTTGGTGCATCCGGAGGACCTGGAGGCGTTCCGGGCAGCGGTCGAGCGCGTCGTGGCACAACCGGGCGCCCGTGAGTGCATCGAGTCGCGTTTCCTCGACGCCGACGGTGTCTGGCGGTGGTCGCAACAGCGCATCACCAACTGCCTCGACGACCCGGCCGTTGCGGGGCTTGTCCTCAACTGCGCAGACATCACCCACCGCCGCGAGGCCAGCGACAATCTGCAGGGCCGGGAGCAGTTCCTGCGACTCGTGCTGGAGAAGGCACACGACGGCGTGTGGGTCCTCGACTCGACCGGGCGCACGCGGTTCGCCAACGCGGGGATGGCGGAACTCCTGGGCGTCACGCTGGACGAGCTCGTCGACGTCGACCTGGACGACGTGGTCGAAGCCGAACTCGCGCAGGACATCCGCGAGAAAGTCGTCAACCCCCAGGCCCGTGTGGCGGATGATCGCGTCTTGCTCGTACACACACGCGAAGGCTCCCCGCGCTGGCTGGCCGTATCGGCCGCGCCTCTCCCGCCGGGGCTGAGCGAATTGGTGCCGGGCGGGGGCACGATCGCGCTCGTCGCCGACGTCACCGAGCGCAAGGCCAACGAGGACGCGTTGCGCCGTCTCGCGCTCTATGACGCCCTCACCGGGCTCCCCAACCGGGCCCTGCTCGACGAGCAGCGCCGCGTCCTCGGGGACCGGCTGTTACGGACGGACGAGAACTACAGCTACCTGCTGTGTGACATCGACGGCCTGAAACTCATCAACGACGCCCTCGGCAGCGTCGAAGGCGACCGCCTGATCCAAGAGGTGGCACGCCGGCTCGCTGAGGCGGCGCGTCCCGGCGACACGGTGGCGCGGACGACGGGTGACCAGTTCGTCGTGCTCTGCCCAGGCACCGAGTCCTTCCAAGCGCAACGGATCGCCCACGAGCTCGTAACTGCGGTGGAGGGGCCCCTTGAGATTGCCGGCTCGACGGTGTGGCCGACGATCTGTGTGGGTGCCGCCTCGACCGGCGACGTCACGGACAAGGGTCTCGCCTCCGCCGCCGACGGAGCGCTGCTCCGGGCGAAACGGTCGGGCCGGAGCTCAGTGGCTGTGTTCGACGCGGCGGCTCCGAGAGACCACAGGTCGGAACTCGAGCTGCTCGCCGACCTGCGCGAGGCACTCTCGACCGGGGGACTGCGGCTGCACTACCAGCCCGTCGTTCGCCTCGGCAGCAACGAGGTCATCGGCGCAGAAGCACTCATGCGCTGGACCCGCCCCGGTCACGGCGAGGTGCCACCCTCGGTCTTCATCCCGCTGGCGGAGGAGGCCGGCCTCATCGCCGAGCTCGGCACATGGTCGCTGCACCAGGCATGCCGTGACGCCGTCAGCTGGCCCGGGCAGCTCGCGGTCGCGGTGAACCTTTCGGCTCGGCAACTCGCCGACGACGTGGCCGGCACCGTTCGGGCGGCCCTGCACGACAGTGGGCTCGCCCCGAACCGGCTGTGGCTGGAAGTCACGGAGACGGCCATCTTCGCGGACGTGCCGACCGCCGCCTACCACCTGCGGTCCCTGGAAGCGCTCGGGGTCCACATCTCGCTCGACGACTTCGGGACCGGCTACTCCTCCCTCGTCTACCTGCGCGACTTCCCTGTGCACTCATTGAAGATCGACCGGTCATTCATCGCCGGGCTCGGCAACAACCCCGACGACTCGGCCATCGTGGCCGCGCTCATCAGCCTCGGACAGAGCCTCGGGCTGCGCATCGTCGCCGAAGGTGTGGAAACACCCGAGCAGATGAGTGCCCTGCGCGGGCTGGGTTGCGAATTTGCGCAGGGCTATCTGTGGAGCAGGGCAGTCGCCAACGCCGAGTTCGTCGACACCATCGGTCGTCTGGAGCGCCAGCAGATCCCCCCGCGCGTCCGTACCGCCCGCAAGGCACGCCTGGTGTCGGCCGACGTACCACAGCTCATCGTCGCCCGCATGATGTCCATGCACCGCCAGGGCGCTTCACCGAGCAGCATCGCCGCAGCCCTGAACATCGAGGGAGTCCCGGCACCCGGCGACAAGCGGTGGCACCACGCCGCCGTCGCGCACGTCATCACGGACGCAGGTCATTCGCCGCAGGGACGCGGAGGACCACACAGCCCTTAGCGCTGCCGCAGCGGCAACGGTTTCTGCCGCGTGGGGTCGTCAATCGTGGGTGTCGTCAGTCGTAGTTGCGGATCATGCGGACGTTGAGGAACAGCATGACGACGCCGGCGAGCGCGACAATGCCGAACCCCGCCCCGATGCGCGCCCAGTTGAAGTCCTCGAGGATGAGCGAGCGCATGCCCTCCAT
>JAVEEB010000107.1 GCA_030840665.1 Frankiaceae bacterium
TAGAACACGGCGATGCCGCTGACGCTGATCCACGCACCGGCCACGAACTTGGTGAACAACTCCAGGACGAGGATGACGCCCGTCAGTGACCCGCCGAAGAACTGGATGGCGCGCGAGGTCTTCATCACGCGGATCTGCGCGGGCGTCTGGTCGGGGTCCTCCTTGAGGTGCCTCGTCCAGTGCCGCACCATGCCGAACTGGCTCGCGGTGAAGGCGATGAACACGCCAATGATGTACAGGTTGATCAGCTCGGACGTGTGGGCGTTGAAGCCCCAGATCAGCAGGCCGGCGAACAGCGCCAGCATGATGATGCCGTTGCTGAACACGAGCCGGTCACCACGCGTGTGCAACTGACGCGGGAGCAAGCGGTCCTGAGCCAGCACGGAGGCCAGCACCGGAAAGCCGTTGAACGCCGTGTTCGCCGCGAGCGACAGGATCAACGCCGTCGTGATCTGCAGCATCAGGTAGGCGAGGTTGTGCTTGCCGCCGAAGACGGCCTCACCGATCTGCGACATGACCGTGCCGCCCTTCGGGTGGCCCTTGTCGTCCTCCACGTAGTGCACGTGCGTCTTGAGAGCCAGCATCGTGATGCCACCGAACATGACGAGCGACATGACGCCCATCATCAGCAGCGTCTGCGCCGCGTTCTTCGACTTCGGCTTGCGGACCGCCGGCACGCCGTTGGCAATCGCCTCCACGCCGGTCAGGGCGGTGCATCCGGAGGCGAAAGCGCGGACCGCCAGCCAGATGAGGGCCAGTCCGACGTACGAGGTCGAGTGCCCGTACCCATCCCGGGCTGTCGTTGCTGCAGGCAGGTCGCCACCCAGCAGCCGGAACGTCCCAATACCGACGAGGGCCAGGACAGTGACGATGAAGGCGTACGTCGGGACGGCGAAGGCGGTGCCCGACTCACGGACGCCGCGCAGGTTGAGCACCGTGATGATGAGCAGCATCCCCAGCGCGATCCGGACGCTGTACGGCGCGAGCCAGCTGACGCCGGACGAGTCGCTGGCCGCGGACGTGATCGCGTCGACGCCGGCCGACACCGAAACCGCCACGGTGACGACGTAGTCGACCATCAGGGCGGCCGCGACGAGCATCCCGGCCCGCTTGCCGAAGTTGACGGACGCGACCTCGTAATCGCCCCCGCCGCTCGGGTAGGCGTGCACAGTGCGGCGGTACGAAAAGACGACGGTCACCATCAGGACCGCGACGGCCACGGCGACCCAGGGGGCCAAGTAGAGGAAGGACAAGCCGCCGATGGAGAGCACCAGCAGGATTTCCTGGGTGGCGTACGCGACCGAAGACAGTGCGTCGGATGAGAAAACCGGCAACGCGAGCGTCTTGGGCAGCAGCGTGTCACCGAGCATCTGGCTACGCAGGGGCCGACCGAAGACCAAACGCTTGCTGAACTCGCCCCATGACGCCATGGCTGTGAATCGTAGAGTGCTCGCTGCGGGCGCGGCGGAGCGGGCTTACCGGTCCGTGTAGCGTCTCGGTCGATACGCGTCGTACGTGCAGGGAAGGACGACCGGCAGTGCATGTGGTGATCATGGGCTGCGGCCGCGTGGGGTCCGCGCTGGCTCACAGCCTCGAGGAAGCCGGCCACAGCGTCGCCGTCATCGATAGGGACGCGACGGCCTTCCGCCGCTTGGGCCCCGAGTTCGCCGGTCAGCAGGTCACCGGCGTCGGCTTCGACCGCGACACGCTGATCGAGGCGGGCACCGAACGAGCGATCGCGTTCGCCGCGGTCTCGTCGGGTGACAACTCCAACATCCTCGCCGCCCGCGTCGCCCGCGAGTCGTTCGGCGTCGAGAACGTCGTCGCCCGCATCTACGACCCGAAGCGCGCCGAGGTGTACCAGAAGCTCGGCATTCCCACCGTGCGCACCGTCCGCTGGACGGTCGACCAGATGCTGCGGCGCCTGTCCCCCGGCGGCGCGGAGACCGAGTGGCGCGACCCCACCGGGCAGGTCGTGCTCGCCGAGGTCCACGTCGACATCTCCTGGGTCGGCCAGCGCATCACGGCGATGGAGGCCGCGTCCGGCGTCCGCGTCGCGTTGCTCAGCCGCATGGGCGATGCCCTCCTTCCCCACAAGGACACGGTGTTCCAGCAGGACGACCTCCTGCACGTCACTGTGCAAGCCGATCGACTCGCCGACGTGTCGAAGCTGTTCGCCGCCGCCCCGATGGAGGACCGATGAAGGTCGCGATCGCCGGGGCCGGCAACGTCGGCCGCTCCATCGCCCGTGAACTGCTCTCCAACGGCCACCAGGTCCTGCTGATGGAGAAAGAGCCACGCGCGATGAAGGTCGACACGGTGGCTGACGCCGAGTGGCTCCTCGCCGACGCCTGCGAGATCGCGACCCTCGACGAGGCCGGCCTGCAGACCTGCCAGGTCGTCGTTGCGGCGACGGGCGACGACAAGGTCAATCTCGTGTTCTCACTACTGGCGAAGACCGAGTTCGGCGTGCCGCGCGTCGTCGCACGCGTCAATCACCCGAAGAACGAGTGGCTTTTCAACGAGTCCTGGGGGGTCGACGTATCCGTGTCGGCGCCGCGCCTCCTGGCCGCGCTCGTCGAGGAAGCGGTCAGCGTCGGCGACCTCGTGCGGCTCATGAGCCTGCGCCAGGGTGAGGCGAACATCGTCGAGCTGACCCTCGCCGAGGAGACGCCGTACATCGGCAAGCGCGTCGGCGAGGTGCCGTGGCCGCAGGACACGGCGCTGGTCGCGATCGTCCGCGATGGGCGCGTCCTGGTGCCGACGTCCAACGACCCGCTCGAATCGGGCGACGAGTTGCTCTTCGTCGCGGCCGCTGACGCCGAGGAGAGCCTGCACGACGTGCTCTCCGGCCCGCGCGCTCCCCGCAAGACGTCCTAGGAATCTTGTACGGCGAAGCGCTTAGCCGGGCAGCAGTTCGTACAACGGGTTGAAGACCGTCTGGCGGCCTTCGAACTGCGTCAACCGGCCGCGAGCGACCAGCTGCCGGCCCGGCTCCACGCCCGCGATGCGACGCCGCCCGAGCCAGACGAGCTCGACGATGCCGCTCCCGTCGTACAACTCGGCTTCCAGCGCCGGGACTCCCCCGCGCGGCCGCAACGTCACGGTGCGGATGCTGCCGGCGATGCGCACGTACGAACGGTTGGTGCAGTCAGCGATCGCGGTGGCGCCCAGCTCGGCGCAGTTTTCCCGCAGTTCCTCCGCAACGAGCGAGTCGGTGTCCGCGGACAACCGGTGGATCATGCGCTTCATGCGGCCTGGCTTGTCGACGTTACCCATCACTGGATCTCCGTGATCTCGGGTCCGCGTTCGGGCGCGGGCAATCGGCGGGGCGCCGTTTCGTCGAGCTCGGTCATCGCGGCCTGAGCCTCACGCGGAAGCGCCAATGGGAGTTGATCGCGGGGGGCCATGGCCTCGGTGCCACGGACGACGACGACGTTGCGGAACATGGCTTCCAGCACCGTGGCGGCGCCGGGATCCGTCGCGGCAGGGCCGGTGAACATGCCGCGCAGGAACCAGCGGGGCCCGTCCACGCCGACGAACCGCGCCGGCTGCAGACCCTTCTTGCCTGGCGCCTCGGGGACCTTGGCGCGCAGCTCCGGGCCGAGGGGGCCGTCCGCGATCTCCGCGGCGCCCCCGGCGGTCTGGATGCCCTCGAGCATCTCCTCGCGGACTTCTCGCCAGATGCCTTCGCGGCGCGGGGCGGCGAACGCGCTGACCTGCAACGTGTTGCGCCCCATCACGAACGTGGCCGCGGTCACCACGCCGCCCTCGTTCATCTCGAGGCGCAGCTCGCCGTCGGTGGGGGCGGGCACCCTGAGGCCACCCAGGTCGACGCGTGCGAAGCCGTCGTCCGGAACGTTCTCGACGTCGTACGGTCCGAGGCCGTCGCTCAGCTGACCCAGGTCGTCGACCCGGTCATCGAGAACGACGTCGAGGTCACCGTCGACCGTGAGGTCATCCGTTGCGACGTCCACATCGCCCTGCGGCTCGTCGCGATTGCGGCGTCCGAACATGCCTTCACTCTTCCCTCTTATAGCTGTCGTACCTGGCCCGGTGCGGGTGCGCCCGGGGTCGCGCTAGCCGGAGTGACCTCCGGTCGAGCCGAAACCGCCGGCCCCACGTTCGGTCATCGGCAGCTCCGCCACTTCAACAAACCGTGCGGACGCCACCTGCTGCACCACCAGTTGCGCGATCCGGTCACCTCGCCGCAGAACGACTGGGGTGATCGGGTCGAGGTTGATCACGATCACCTTGATCTCCCCACGGTACCCGGCGTCGATCGTGCCCGGCGCGTTGACGAGCGCAACGCCGAACTTGGCGGCGAGTCCCGATCGCGGGTGCACGAACGCCGCGTATCCGTGGGGCAGCGCAATGGCCATCCCCGTCGGCACCACCGCCCTCTCGCCCGGGCTCAGCGTCACGTCGACCGCCGACACCAGATCCGCCCCCGCATCACCTGACAACGCATAGGCAGGCAGCGGTAGTTCCGTGTCGAGCCGCAGCACCAGCACCTCGGGGCGGTCAGGCATGTCGCCGCTCACGCGCCCGTCCCGGCGGCGACGCGCTCGACGAGGCGCAGTGGCAGGGCGCCGGCACCGGCCACCAGGTTGTGGAAGTCGCGCAGGCCGCCGCCCCCCGCCACGTAGGTGTCGCGAATCCGCTGGATCTCGATCGCGCCCGTCAGGTACGACGACGCCTGGGTGGGCCACGAGCAGTAACGCAGCACCTCGGCCCGCGCCGTGTCGTCCGACAGGGACGCGTGCTCCTTCATGTACGCGATGGCGTCCTCGACCGTCATGTCCCCCGCGTGCAGGGACGTGTCCACGACGATGCGGGCGGCGCGGAAGAGGCGGCAATCGACCTGGCGCGCCTCCGCAGCCGGGTCGGTGAAGAAGCCCTGCTCGCGCATCATCTGCTCGGCGTAAAGACCCCAGCCCTCGATGAAGAAGGTCGACATCACGACGCGGCGCAACCGGCTGACGGGCTGGGCGGCGAGCCAGCTCAGGTGCCAGTGGTGACCGGGGTAGGTCTCGTGGGCGCTGATCGTCGGCACGATGGAATGCGAGTTGGTCTGCATCCGCTGGCGGACCGCGTCCGGGTCTGCGCCGTCCGGCGGGAAAGGCACCCAGAACGTGCCGACGCGGCCGCCGCTGAAGGCGGGCGGCGACAGGTAGGCGGCGACCGCCAGCACGGCGCGCTGGAACGGCGGCGAGGCGACGACGTCGCAGCGCTCACCGTCGGCGAACGACACGAGGTCCCGGTCGGCGCAGAAAGCGCGCGCGCGTGCGGTGCCCGCCGTGTACGCCGCCAGCAGCGCCCCCGCGTCGGCCGGGTGATCGTCGTTGAGGCCGGCCAGCCACGCCCGCCAGTCCCGGTCGCCCCGGGCGGCCTGCGCCCGCGTTGCGAGGTCGTCCTGCAGGGCGTCCTGGTGGGATTTCCCGACGTCACGGAGTTCGCCCGCCGTGTACGACAGGCCGTCGCGGTCCTGCAACAGGCGCGTGTAGCGGTCGGCCCCGATCGCGAAGGGCCCACTGGCCCGCTTCTGGAGCTCCGACAGCCACGAGCCGAAAGAGTCCATCGCGTCGGCGGCGCGGGCCCCCGCCTCCGCGACGCGTCCGCGGAGGGTCTCGTCGGCGAATTCGAGCGGCACCGAGTCGCGCAGCCAGGCCCCCGACCCGAGAGCCTGCGGCACGAAACGGCCGAGCAGCACCGGCGACGCGAGGTCTGCCTCGAGGTTGTCCCGGCCGGCGGCGAGCACGTCGGCGACGCCGTCGAGGCGGGCGATGACCGCGTCGGCGAGGTCCGGTTCCTCCCGCAGCCGGTGCGCGAACAGCAGGTGCACCCCGGACAGCACGGAGCTGAGGTAGGGCTCCGGCGAGCGACGCCAGCTCTCCCAGTCGTCGTCGACCGCGCGGCCGCGAAGGGCGCTGCACGCCAGCTCCCGGTCGATCGCGTCCGCGGGAGAGAGCAGGGATTCGTCGTACGAAGAAAAAGTACGCAGCCAATGTTCGTCGCGGGTGCGCCTGTCGCGTTGCCCGGCGGCCGTGAGGTCGGGCAGTTCGGTGTCGTGGGACGTGTCACCGAGGGCCGTGGCCTTGACCGGGTTGCGGGCGAGGTCCTCGTCGACGAAGCCGTCAATAAGATCAGCGAAGGAACTCGTCTCGGCTGCCACGCCTCGGAATTTAGCCGAAGTCAGGGTGTGCCCACGCGGCGGGCGGGGGTAGATCGCGAAGACTCGCTACAAACGGGAGATGTGCATGAGCCACGACGACGATTCCGAGAGCAAGTTCGTCGGCATAGCCGCTGCGCTGGCCGCGCTCGGGGCCGCGGCTCTGATGCGCAAGACGCTCGAGAGGGTCTGGATGTCGGCGACCGGTAAGGAGGCGCCGGTCAACCCGGAGTCGTCCGACACGAGCTGGGGCGAGGCGGTCGCCTGGGCGCTCGTGAGCGGGGCACTGCTGGGGGTGGCCCGACTGGTCGCTCGACGCGGCGCGATCACCACCATGAGCAAGACTGCCGGCGATCCGGCGCTTGCCCGGCAAAACGCTTAGGCCACACGGGCCGCACTGGTCGTACAACGTGCCAACGCTGGGGTGTGCTTTAAAGCTGGGGCA
>JAVEEB010000199.1 GCA_030840665.1 Frankiaceae bacterium
GTGGCGCGCCCGGCAGGGTTCGAACCTGCGACCTGCCGCTTAGAAGGCGGCTGCTCTATCCAGCTGAGCTACGGGCACTTGCCTGCATCGTAGGCAAACGGCGCCTGGAACGTGACCACCCACGCCCGCAACCCACCTGGAGCCGGGGCGAGGTGCGCGGGTGACTGTGGACAAGCTGCGCGTGCCGGCGGGGGTTGCCGCTACCGTTTCTCCGTGGCCACACCCCGTTTCCTTCAACTCTCCGATGTCGCGGAGATCCTCAACTGCTCGGCGTCCCAGGTCTATGCGCTCGTGCGCAACGAGGAACTGCCCGCGGTCAAGATCGGCGGCCGGGGCCAGTGGCGCGTCGAGGCCTCGATGCTCGAGGACTACATCGCCCGGATGTATCAGCAGACGCAGCAGTGGGTGAAGGCCCACCCGTACGGTGGCGACGACGACGAGACGGACAGCTAGCGCGACCGCAGCCTCTCGCGCAGCCCGGCCGCCAAGGGCGAGCCGTCGAAGTGCCCGCGACGGACCTGCCGGCGAACGCCCAACGTGATCAGCCGGTCCGTGAGTCGTGGCAGGCAGCGGCTCGCCCACACGGCCGCGCTCGTCCGCAGGGTCGTGCCGATGTCGCGTGGCGCGGCCTCGACGCTCGCCGAGCGCAGGATCGTCGTGACCGTGTTGTCGACGGACTCCAGGTAGACCTGCCCCTCCAGAGACAGTCCTGCCGCCGCTCCCGCGTCGTGGATGGGGGTGCGTACGTAGCCGGGATAGACCGTGGTGACTGAAATGTGCGACCCATATTCGATGCGTACCTGGTCGGCGTACGCGGACAGGGCGCGCTTGGACACGGCGTAGGCACCGGCGAAGGGCAGCGGGACGTACGCCAACCCGCTCGCGACCAGCACAATCCGCCCGCGGCTCGCGAGCAGGGCGGGCATGCAGGCGCCGACGGCCCGCCAGGCGCCGAGCAAGTTGACCTCGAGGACGCGGCGCACGTCGTCCGTCGGCGGCAGCCCGACGTCCGCGGGCAGGCCGATCCCGGCGCAGTAGACGAGCAGGTGCAGCGAGTCGCCGGCCGCGTCCCGCAAGGCGCTCACGGACTCGTCGTGCGCGATGTCGGTGAGCACGTCGACATCGCCGACGATGTCGGTCGTCACGACGGTCCAGCCGCGAGATCGCAGGGCCGCCGCGGTCGCACTGCCAAAGGCGCCGGCCGCCCCGGTGACGAGCGCCCGCATCAGGTGCTCGCCTTCGTGGCGCGCGCGAGCGCCCGCTGCCAGGTCTCCGCGCGGCGCAGTGCCTCACTCACGCCGACGAGGTGCTTGGCGTCCGGCACCTCCCGTCGCCCGACGAGTCGCGCGATCGGCACGTCCGGTCGCGCGGCTTGGGCAGTGACGATCGAGGCGAGGAGGTCGGCGAGGCGGGAGATGATCGGGCCGGCGCCGCCGCGCGGTTGCAGTACACCGAACACGTAGAGACCCGCGACGTCGGGCGCCAGCATGCCGAGGTGCCGCAACGGCAACCCGTGCCGCCACGCGAAGGGATCCGGGTCCAGGAAGGGAAAGGCGACGTCATAACCGGTGGCCCACACGATCGTGTCGACCTCCGCGGCGGTGCCGTCGACGAAGTGCACGCGGTCACCGTCGAGCCGTGCGATGTCCGGCTTGGCGACGACGCGGCCGTGCCGCAGCGCGTACGGCAGCTGGCTGTTGACGACGGGATGCCGCTCGAACGGTTTGTGATCCGGCTTCGGCAGCCCGTACCGTTCGTGCGGCCCGACGACGATCGCCAGGGCAACGCGCAGGACGAGGCGCTGCAACCACACGGGAAGCCGGCCGCGGTCGAGCTCCGAGACCGGCACGCCGAGCAGGGTCTTCGGCAGCAACCAGTAGCCGCGGCGCACCGACATGAGCGCCGTTCGGCGCGGGTCGTTGCCCACCTCGACCGCGATGTCGCACGCCGAGTTGCCGCCACCGACGACTAGAACACGCGGGCCGACGTCGTCGAGATTGTGGTAGTCCTTCGCGAAAAGTTCTTTACCTGCAAAGGATCCTTCGTACGACGGCTGACGCGGCGACCAGTGATGACCGTTCGCGACGACGACGCCGTCGTAGTGCCGTATGAGGGTGGAGCCGTCTGGTTCGGTCGTGGTCACCTCCCACCCGGCCAAGCCGTCGGGAGTCACGGGCGAGACGCGAGTGACCGTCGTACCGAAGCGTATGTGTGTTCGGAGGCCAAAGGCATCGGCGTACGAACAGAGATATGCGAGCATCTGCTCGCGCGACGGGAAGTCGGGGTAGTCGCGCGGCATCGGAAACTCTGTGTACGCAGTGGAATCACGGCTCGAAATGATGTGGGTCGAGTCGTACACGCCGTGGCGCCAGTTGCCGCCGACGTCGTCGTCCGCTTCGAGGATCTCCAGCTCGACGCCGGCCGCGAGGAGCGCCCGCGCGGCACCCATCCCGCAGTAGCCGGCGCCGACGATGCAGTGGGCCACGCCTAACCGTTGAACATGTCGCCGACGCCGCCGAGCATGCCGCCGCGCTTCTGCTTCATGAGGATGTCGATGCTCAGGGTCGATGCGATGACGAGGAGGCGCAGCGGGTTGGGGATGGTGAGCGGTGCCTCGATGACGTAGTTGTCACTGGTCGTGAACAGTTCGCGGCCGACGCCCGACCACTTCTTGGTGACGCGCGCGATCCCCGTGCCATTCGCGTCGTGGAAGTTGAACTCCCGCGCGATGAGGTTCTTGGCCTCCGCGCCGCCGAGCCGGTTGCCCGACGGGTCGTGCAGATCGAAGCGTGCGAGCCCGATACGGAATTGCTTGCGGATCTGACCGACGGGCGAGCCGTCGGGCAGCGTCACGTTCGCGTTGTTCCACTCCATGAGCGGCTTGTCGATGCGCAGCACCGGTTGCCCGTTGGAGTCGCGGACCTCGAGGGTCGTCTGCAGGATGCGGTCGAGGCCGCCGACGATTTTGCCGATCGCGGTCAGGGCGTTCTGGCCGACCTGGGCCACGGAGCCCGTGCGCACGCCCTGGGGGTCACCCAGGTCGTACTCCAGGTTGACGAGCCGGATCTGCTGCTTGACGAAGATGACGGGCTCGGCGAGCGGGTTGCGCGGCGCCCCGTACTGCGGCTGAGTGGACATGGCGGCATCATCGCATTCCGCCAGGGCGTGGTCGACGGGACTCGGGGTAAGGCGCTGGCAACGATTCACTCGGAGGATGCAGTGTTCGACGCGCAGCTCAGGAGCGTGGACCAGTTCCAGCGGCGGCACCCGTGGGCGGGCTTCCCGTACGCGGTGATCAAGAAGTTCGGCGAAGACCAGGGCGGCAACCTCGCCGCGGTCCTGTCGTACTACGCGTTCTTCTCCCTTTTCCCCCTGGTGGTCGTGTTCGTGACGGTGCTGGCGCTCGTGCTGCAGCGCGCGCCCGACGTGCGGACGAAGTTCGAGGCGGCCGTGACCAGCGAGTTCAAGGGAGTGCTGACGCCGGACTCTCTGAACGGGTTGCAGAGCCCGCATTGGTGGCTGCTCGTGTTCGGCGTGCTGCTGGCGCTCTGGAGTGGCCTGGCTGTCGCGAACGCCGCGCAGAACGCATTCAACGCCGTCTACAACGTCGCGTACGCCGACCGTCCCGACTTCATCCACCGCGTCGGCCGGAGCGTTGTCATCGTGCTCGTCGGGTTCCTCCTGCTCGGCACCACGGTCGTTGCGGGCTATCTCAGCGCGCCGCTCGGCCAACACGCCCCCGGATTCGTCAGCAAGATTCTCGGGTTCGGTCTGTCCGTCGTGCTGGACATCGGATTGTTCGTCTTCCTGTTCCGCTGGTTGACAGCGCGCGACGTCACGTGGAAGCAGGCATTCCCGGGCGCGGTGACGGCAGCTGTGTTCTTCGCGATTCTGCAGCTGTTGGCCACGTCACTGATCACGCATTTTTCGAAGAGTGCCAGCGGTGGGTCCGCCGCCGTCGCCGCGGTCATCGGGGTGCTGTCGTGGTTCTACTTGCAGGCGCGGATCACGCTGATCTGCGCTGAAGTGAACGTCGTGCGCGATTTCCGCCTGTGGCCGCGGTCGATGCAGCCGAAGCCGCCTGGACTGCCGGCGGATCGCAAGGCGTATCAGCTGTACGCGGAACAGGCGCGCTTCCAGAAGCCCGAGAAGGTCGAGGTCGAGTATCCGGAGGGGGAGCCCACGAGTGGAAGGGCTTCGGCGGCGAGCGCCCGTGAGGAGGTTGTCCACAGCGGCACGGCCATCCACAGGGGCCGGGTGACGGCTCTCGTCGTTGGCACCGCGCTGGCAGCTTGGGTGCACGGGCGAAGGACCGCCCACCCGAGTGCAGGAGAACAGCATGAACATCAATCAGGTAGCAATCGCCGGTAACGTCGTCACACAGCCCGTCATGGATTTCGTCGGCCAGGCGCAGACGCCCAAGTGCAGCTTCCGGTTCGCTCAGACGGAACGACGCCGGGACGCCCTCGGCAACTGGCAGGACGGTGACACAACGTTCGTGAACGTCACGTGCTGGCGCACGGTGGCTGAGAATGCCTACGCCTCGGTGCACCGCGGCGACGGCCTGCTGCTCGTCGGCAAGCTCAGCTACGACGAGTGGGAGAAGGACGGCCAGCGGCGCAGCCGGCACGAGCTCGACGCCCTGGTCGTCGGGGTCGACCTGAGCCGGCAGGTCGTCACGGTGAAGCGAGCGCGCCGCACGACGCCGGACACCGCGGGTCCCAGCGACGGGTCGACGTACGGCGACGGCTCGGCGGACGGCTTCGGTTCGGCTGACGGTTTTGGCTCGACGCCGCGCCCGGCCTCCGACCTGTCCGAGTCCGACCTCGCCGCCCTGGAGGAGCTGGGAGAGCTCGACGATCTGGAGTCCTCGCCCCCGGCACGCGTCTGACAAGCCGCGCCCGGTGCGCCCACGTTCGTTCCCCCGACGTGGCGCGGGCGTGCCGGGCGCCTGCCCGTAGGCTGGCGGGCATGGCTCAGTACATCTACACGTTGCGCAAGGCCCGCAAGGCCTTCGGCGCCGACAAGGTCGTCCTCGACGACGTCACGCTCTCGTTCCTGCCCGGCGCCAAGATCGGCGTCGTGGGGCCGAACGGCGCCGGCAAGTCGACCCTGTTCAAGATCATGGCCGGCGTCGACCAGCCCTCCAACGGTGAGGCGATGCTCGCGCCGGGCGCGACCGTCGGCTACCTGATGCAGGAGCCCGAGCTCGATCCGACGCTCGATGTGCGCGGCAACGTGGAGCTCGCGGTCGCGCCGATCCGCGCCATGCTCGCCCGCTATGACGAGATCAGCGAGGCCCTCGGCACGGCCGACGGTGACGAGATGGACAAGCTGCTGACGGAAATGGGCGAGCTGCAGGAACAGCTCGACCACTCCGGCGCCTGGGATCTCGACAGCAAGATCGAGATGGCGATGGACGCGCTGCGTACGCCGCCGGGCGACGCCGACGTGACCATCCTGTCCGGTGGTGAGCGCCGCCGCATCGCGCTGTGCAAGCTCCTTCTCGAGCAGCCCGACCTGCTGCTCCTCGACGAACCCACCAACCACCTCGACGCGGAAAGCGTGCAGTGGCTGGAGTTGCACCTCGCGCAGTACCCGGGCGCCGTCCTCGCGATCACCCACGATCGCTACTTCCTCGACAACGTCGCGGAGTGGATCCTCGAGCTCGACCGCGGCCACTGCTACCCGTACGAGGGCAACTACACGACCTACCTCGAGACCAAGGCCCAGCGCATGAAGGTCGAGGGCAACAAGGACGCCAAGCGCAAGAAGGAGATCGAGCGCGAGCTCGAGTGGGTGCGCCAGGGCGCGAAGGCGCGTCAGACGAAGAGCAAGGCGCGCCTCGAGCGGTTCGAGGAGCTCGTACAGCAGGCCGACCTTGCGCGTCCGCACGAGACCGACGCCATCCAGATCCCGCCCGGCCCGCGACTCGGCGCCAACGTCGTCACCGCGGAGAACTTGCGGAAGGGCTTCGGCGACCGCGTCCTCATCGACAACCTCAGCTTCACGCTGCCGCCCGGCGGCATCATCGGCATCATCGGGCCGAACGGCGTCGGCAAGACGACCCTGTTCAAGACGATCGTGGGTCGCGAGCCGGTTGACAGCGGCTCCGTGCGCATCGGCGAGACGGTCCAGCTGTCGTACGTCGACCAGGGCCGCGAAGGCCTCGACCC
>JAVEEB010000245.1 GCA_030840665.1 Frankiaceae bacterium
TCGTGAGGTCCGGCGCCGAGTCCTCCCAGTCGACGAGCTGGGCCAGGGCCGTGGCGAGCAGCCATTCCGTCACCGGCTCGATGAGGCCCGTCTGCTCGGCGACGGGGATGAACTCGTCGGGCAGCAGCAGGCCGCGGATCGGGTGGTCCCAGCGCATCAAGGCCTCGACCGCGTACGCCCGCGTGGCCGTCAGCGAGGTCTTCGGCTGGTAGTGCAGCCGCAACTCGTGCCGCTCGAGGGCCCGGCGCATTTCGCCAACCAGGGCAAGGCGTTCGGCGTTGTAGTCGTCGTGCGCCGGGTCGTAGAACACGACGCCCGTCTGGGCTCGCTTGGCGACGTACATCGCCACGTCGGCTCGTTGCAGCAGCGTGTCCGCGTCCGTCCCGTCGAGCGGTGCAAGCGCGACGCCGATGCTGGCCTCGACCGCCAGGGGCAGGCCGACGAGCTGGATCTCCCGGTCGATCGCGGCGCGCAGCCGGGCCAGCTGCACGTCCACGTCGTTGGTGCTGTTGATGTCCGTGAGAACGAGGGCGAACTCGTCGCCGCCGAGGCGCGCCACGGTGTCCCCGGGCCGCGCTGAGGCGAGCAACCGGCTGGCGAGGGCCTTGAGCAGCAGGTCGCCGTTGTGGTGCCCGAGGGTGTCGTTGACTTCCTTGAAGCGATCGAGGTCGATCAGGACCACGGCGCAGTCCGCACCGCCCGACGCCGAGACGTGGAGCGCCGCGTTCACGCGCTCGTGGAACAGGCTCCGGTTCGGCAGGCCGGTCAGCGCGTCGTGCATGGCGAGGTGCTCGTACGCCGCGGCAGCCCGACCGAGGCGCCGCGTGATCCACCAGGCGAGCGCGGCAAGTACGAGGTAGAGCAGACCGAGGCCGGCCGCGAGGTCGATGTAGAGGCTGCGCAGTCCCGCACCCAGCTCATTCGCGATCGGCGTATACGGCAGGTAGACCTCGAGCACCCCGATGACCGCACCCGCGTCGTCCCGCATCGGCGTGTAGGCCTCGACGACCCGCTCGCCGACGGGCCCGACGTCGCCGGGATCGCTGTTGAGACGAGTGATCAGGGACACCGTCTCGCCCGCCATCGCGTCCGGAACCTCGGCTTCGGGGCCAGCCGTTAGGCCTTCGGTGTCGTTCGCGAACACGACGTGGCCATCCGGGGCGCGCAGCCGAAGTCGGAGGGCGGATCCGCGCGTCATTTCCTCGTTCACGAAGTCACGCAGCCGCGCCTCGTCGCCCGGGGGGATGCCTGCGGACAGCGGGCGCCCCACCAGGAGCGCTTCCTCCACGACCCGGGCCAGCACTTCGGCTTGTGCCTGCCCCTGAGCGAGACCCCGGCGTTCCGCCTCGGACTTGCTCTGCGTGACGATGACCAGACCCAGCACCAGCACGGGGATCAGCGCGAGGGCAGCAAAAATCGCGAACAGCCTCGCGGCTGAATGTGGCTGCACCTTGGCGTCCATCGCCCAAAGATCGGCCGACTCGACGGTTTTCGGTAGGGCCGAGAGGGCCAACAGGGGAGTGCCGGATGGTGGCAGTCGTTGCGTCCCTTTGCGCGCGTCTGGGAGCATCGGCTCGATCACGTCCCAGACTTCGGCGGAGGCCAACAGCGTGTACGCCGCTTCGCGCGCCCTGACCCCGGGAGCCGCATGACCGCCGCGGAGCCGCTCCCGGCAGCTCTGCGGGACGCCGTCGACGCTCAAGCACGCACGGAGAACTTCCCCGTCGCGCTGCGCGTGCTCCCGTCCGCGGTCCGCGCCGACCTGTCCGCCCTGTACCGCTACGCCCGCCTCGTCGACGACATCGGCGACTCGGGCCCCGGCGACTCGAGCTCCGGCGACTGGGCCCCCGGCGATTCGGCCGCCAGCGACCGGCTCGCCCGCCTGGACGTCGTCGAGCGTGACCTTCGTTCGCTGGTCACCACCGGCGCGACGCGTTCGACCGCGTTGCAACCCCTCGTCCCGCTGCTCGCCCGCCACGCGCTGCCGCTCGACGATTTCGTTGCGCTCATCGAGGCGAACCGGCAGGACCAACGCGTCCGCCGGTACGCCACCTGGTCCGACCTGGCCGCCTATTGCGCCCTGTCGGCGGCCCCCGTCGGGCGGCTGGTCCTGGGCGTGTTCGAGGCTGCGACGCCCGAACGCCTCGCCGACTCAGACGCGGTGTGTACGGCCTTGCAACTCATCGAGCACCTCCAGGACCTCGGCGAGGACCTTCGCGACCGGGACCGCATCTACCTGCCCGCCGACACGATGGCCGCGCACGGCGTGACCGAGGCCGACCTGTTGGCCCCATCAGCAAGCGCATCGCTGCGGGCAGCGGTGGCCGCCGAATGCGCTCGGGCGCGCACCCTTCTCCAGCAGGGCCGCCCGTTGGTCGCGTCCCTGCACGGCTGGTCGCGGGTCGCGATTGCCGGGTACGTTGCCGGCGGCCTCGCGACGGTCGACGCCCTCGAGGCGGCCGGCTATGACACGTTGTCCGCCTCGCGAAAAGCGCGCAAGCCGGCGATCCTGCGCACGGCCCTGCGCCTCTGGCGCCGGCCATGACGACACTCGCCGAGGCGTACGCCTACTGCGACCGCGTCACCCGCACCGAAGCCGCGAACTTCTCGTACGGCATCAGGTTGCTGCCCGCGGAGAAGCGGTCCGCGCTGTCGGCCGTCTATGCGCTGGCCCGACGTATCGACGACATCGGCGACGGCCCCGGATCGCCGGCCGAGAAGACGGCGGCGCTTGCGGTGGCTCGCGCGGACATCGAGCGGGTCAGCGTCGATTCGCCCGACCCCGTCCTCGTCGCGGTGGCCGACAGTGCCCGCCGTTTCCCGTTGCCCCTCTCGGCTTTCGGCGAGCTCATCGACGGCGTGCAGATGGATCTCGACGGTGTCAGCTACGCGACGATCGACGAGCTGGAGCGGTACTGCATCCGCGTCGCGGGCTCCATCGGCCGGTTGTCGGTGGCCATCTTCGCCCCGACCGCTCCGCCGCAGGCCGCCCGGCTCGCCGACCGGCTCGGCCTGGCGCTGCAGCTGACCAACATCCTGCGCGACATCCGCGAGGACCTCGGTGTCGGCCGCATCTACCTGCCGACCGAGGACCTCGAAACGTACGGTGCGCGCCTGGTCCTGCAGCCCGACGGCGTCGTCGCGGACCCCGACTACCGCGTCGCACGCCTCATCCGCTTCGAGGCGGCGCGGGCCGAGCGCTGGTACGCCGACGGCCTCCAGCTCCTCCAGCTCCTCGATCACCGCAGCGCGGCGTGCACCGGCGCGATGGCCGGCATCTATCGTCGCCTGTTGCGGCGCATCTCGCGCCATCCGGGGGACGTGCTGCGCACGCGGGTGAGCCTGCCCGCGTGGGAGAAAGCCATCGTCGCCGCGGGCAACGTCGTCGGCGTGCGCCAGTGACGGTCGGCCCCATGACGCGCATCGTCGTCGTCGGTGGTGGCCTGGCCGGCATGTCCGCCGCGCTGACTGCCGCCGACGGGGGCGCCGACGTGACGTTGCTCGAGTCGCGCCCGCGGTTGGGCGGCGCCACCTCATCGTTCCGCCGCGGCGACCTGTGGGTCGACAACGGCCAGCACGTTTTCATGCGTTGTTGTACGTCGTACCAACAATTTCTTGCCCGCATCGGCTCGGGGAACGACGTGGATCTCCAAGCCCGGTTGGACATACCGGTGCTGATGGCGAACGGGCGTCGCGCGCGGATCCGGCGCAGCAGGCTGCCCGCGCCGCTGCACCTGGCCCTCACGCTGGCGACGTATGCGGCGGTGCCGGCGCGGGAGCGCCCGGGTGTCGCGCTCGCGGCCCTGCGGCTGGCCCGCGTGGACGTCACGAAGGCCGCGACCGACGAGGAGACCTTTGGATCGTGGCTCGCGCGCCACGGCCAGTCCCCGCGCGCCGTCGAGGCGCTGTGGTCGTTGATCACCGTGGCGACACTCAACATTTCCCCCGACGAGGCCTCGCTCGCGCTGGCGGC
>JAVEEB010000327.1 GCA_030840665.1 Frankiaceae bacterium
GGTCAACCCGTCGGCCAACGCCGACAGCATCCATGCGGCGAGATCGCGCGCGTCCACGTACTGCAGCGGCCGTTCGCGGCGGCCCGGTGCGACGACGCGACCGCCGCGCGAGATGCGGTCGAGCCACCACGGCAGTCGCCCGATGTCCTCATACGGGCCGAGGAGAAGCCCGGCCCGCGCGAGGATCGCGTCAGGGAAGTACTCGAGCACCGCGAGCTCGGCACCACGCTTCAGGGCTGGGTAGTCCCCGCCTTCCGCCCGCGGGTCGCCGTCCACCAGCGGCGACCGCTCGTCGACATGCTCACCCCATACGTAAACCGAGCCGCTCGACACATAGCCGAACCTCGGGGCGCGGTCGCGGAGCAGTCGCGCGGCAATCCCTGCAACTACCGGCACCCCCGACCAGGTGTCGATGACCGCATCCCAGTGCCCGTCCCCGAGCGCCGCCGCGAGCGCCGGTTCGGAGGCGCGATCCGCATGCATCACCGTGATGCCATCAGGAAGCGTTCCAGTGATGCCCCGGTGGATGGCGGTCACGTCCCAGCCGCGGTCGAGCGCCGCTCGCACCACAGCACGACCGACGAACCGCGTGCCGCCGAGGACCAGAAGTTTCATGCCAGCAGCGTTCCGCGCGGCGGGGGCAATGACGAGAGCGTTTCGCTGAGGGCGTGGAAAGACGCCCAGGGAGCGATCGTTCACGTCACCTGCAAAGGGCCCAATCGGCGCGGCGAGGCGGTCCGTCCTCGGCGCATGGGCGTGCAGGATCGATCGTGCAGCCCGGGGAGTCTGCGCGAGTGAGCTTGCCTCCGGGCGACGGGCGAGACTTTTCTCGATCGGACGGGAATCGGTTAGCCCACGACGGGCGGCGCAGCCCGCGAAACGTTGCCGTGGCGGCGCGACAAATTTCGCGGACGTGCGTGTCAGCATCGGTCCATGACCGATTTGCCTGGCTTAGAGACGGTCGCCGCCAGGGTTAATGCCGCCTGGGCGCGGATTTCGGCTGCATGCGGCTGCCCGGATCTGTACTACTGCCCTGCCAGTGACGACATCGAATGTCCGCGGCACTCTGGCTTCGATGTCTGCTGCGACCGCCCCGAAGAGCACGTCGGCGTCCGCTGAGTTCGCCGCCCTGATTCGTCCCGTCATCGCGGCATAACGACGCCTTCGCCTCGGACGAGTTCACCCCAGTTGAGGCGGCTTAGGGGTGGAGCGCGGCGAAGCGGGTCGTCGCCTCAGTTATCCGGTCGCCGATCCGGCTGGTGCTGTGGCCGGCGGAGTCGACGACGGCAAGTTCGCTCCCCGGCCAGGCGTGGTGTAGCTGCCAGGCGGCGTCGAGCGGGCCGGCGAGATCCAGTCCACCGTGGACGAGGACGCCAGGGATTCCGGCCAGCCGCGCGGCGTTTGTGAGGAGCTGGTCGTGCTCGAGCCAGGCGGCGTGGGAAAAGTAGTGGGTGACCAGGCGAGCGAACCCGAGGCGGAAGCGTGGGTCGTCGTAACGGGGGTTGCGCGCGCCGCGGGTCTCGTGCGCGAGTAGGGCGTCCTCCCATGAGCACCACGATCGTGCCGCGGCATCCGCGACGCCGGGATCAGGGGTAGTGAGCAATCGGGCGTACGCGGCTGCGAGGTCGCCGTCGCGGTCGGACTCGGGCAGGTGGTGTCGAAAGGCGTGCCACTGCTCAGGCAGCAGCAGGCCGACCCCGCGGGTGAGCCACTCGACATCGATATGGCGGGTGAGAGTAACGGGCCCGAGGACGAGTTGGTCGACGCGATTGGGATGGGCTTGGGCATAGGCGAGGGCGAGGGTGGAACCCCAGGAGCCGCCGTAGACGAGCCAGCTGTCAATGCCCAGGTGATCGCGGAGCCTTTCGATGTCGTCGACGAGGTGCCAGGTGGTGTTGGTGGTCAGGTCCGCCGACGATTCGCTCGCGTGGGGGGTGCTGGCGCCGGCGCCGCGTTGGTCGTGCAGCACGAGGCAGTAGGCCGCGGGGTTGAAAAGTGTGGTCATCCAATTGCCGGCACCGGAACCCGGACCGCCGTGCAACGCGAGCGCGGCCTTGCCCCTCGGGTTGCCGTGTTGCTCCCAGTGCAAGACGTGCCCCTCACCCACGGGCAGCCGGCCGACGGCGTAGGGCTGACTGACGGGGAAGCGCACGTGCCGAGCAAACCACAGGGCGCCTGCCAGCCGTCACGACTCACACGTCGCGTCGGATGCGCCGTGATCGTCGGCAACCGTTTCGCCTGCCGCTGCGTCGTATTCATCGCCGCAATCAATCCTCGGGGGTCTCATGTTGAGTGTTCGCCTCTCACGAATGTGCCAACTCGCCGTGGCAGGGGTGTGCGTCGCCGTCGTGTCTGCCTGCGGTTCGGCTCACGTCGTCGTCCACACCGGTTCGCCGCAGCCGTTGACCCCTGGCGCACCCACGTCGGGTGGACCGGTGACGGGCGTCCCCGCGTTGGGCGCCATTGCCACGGGCACCCTTACCGGGGCTGATGTCGGGGCCGCGCAGCGGGCGTTCGGCCTGGACCTGCTGCACGTCACGTGCGGACAAGGCGCGCACGGCAACCTCCTGCTCTCGGGAACGAGCGCTGGTGAGGCGCTCGGGCTGCTGTACGCGGCGGCCGGAGGCGACACCTCGCGCAACCTCGGCTCCGTTTTGCACCTCGGGCCGTGGGGGCCGGGCGTGATCGCCGGAATCGCCGGCCACACAAAGGCGCTGTCCGACATCCGTGGACCAAAGAAGGACGAAGGCCTATTTCTCAGCAATCACGTGTGGTCGGCCAAGGGCTCCCAGCCCACGCAGCGCTACCTGGACGACGTGGCCACCGCGTACCACTCCGACGCCCGCTCGGTGGACTTCGCCGGCGACCCGACGGGCGCCACGAAAGCGATCAACGACGCGGTCAACAAGGACACCCGCGGGCTGATCAAGAAACTCTTCGACCAGCCGCTCGGCAGCGACACCGCGACGGTCCTGACGAACGCGCTGTACCTGAAGGCGACGTGGATGGAGCCGTTCGAAAGCTCCGCGCCCGCCGACTTCCATGCCCCACAAGGGGCCGTGCAGGTCTCGATGATGACCGGCGCTAGCGGACCCTCCCGCGACTCTGGCGGCTGGCGGTCCGTAGAGTTCCCCTACGTCGGCGGCAAACTCTCCGCTATTGCGATCCTGCCACCGGCTGGTACCGACCCTTGCGCCCTCACCGGCAGCGACCTCGACACCCTCACGTCCGGCCCCGCGCGCACCGCGGGCGCGCTGTTGCCGAAACTGCATTTCGAGCAGTCCCACGACCTGCTCGCCAATCTGAAGACGCTGGGCGTTCCGTTGTCGGGCGACTACTCAGGGCTCGGCGGCGGCAGCGACATCTCCGCGGTCGTCCAGAAGACCTACCTCGACGTCGACGAGCGGGGCACGACTGCCGCTGCGGCGACGGGAGTCGCGATGCGGGAGTCGCTGCGCATCTCGACAGCGCCGCCGGTCGTCTTCGACAGGCCGTTCCTGTTCCTCCTCACCGACACCTCGACACACTCACCGCTATTCACGGCCGTGGTGACCGACCCGACGCAGCATTCGTAGCCAACGGATCCCATCGTGGTCGCAGTTGCAGTGGGTCGCGCGTCGGCGTTGCCCTTCCGTGTTGGCGAACCAGGCTACGCACGGTTTCGGTCGATGATCGCGCGAAGCCGCACCGGGTCAAGACCGTGCCCAAAATCGCTGTCCGCCGCGGCTTGTCGGGACCGCCGGCGCCTGCGGCGCTCTCTGACGACTGAGGCCGCGACAAAGACGACGGACAAAACCAGAGGGCCGAGCACCGTTAGGGCCTCGAACAGTTTTCCGAGCGGGTAATCGAGGCGGGCTGTGCCCACCGGGTCAGCCGGGTCGAGGTAGACGGTGGTCGAGGAAAACCGAGAGGTCCGGTCGAAGCTGCCGCTGGCGCCTCGATACGACCATCCGACGGTTCCGTCTGTCTCAGTGCCCTGCACGGAGACGCCTGTCCATTGGACGCGACTCGGCCCAGTCAGCGCCATCGTCAGAGCGATTCCAGCAATGACGGCGAATACGAGTGCGCAAACAAGGAAGGCCCGCTGCTCACCAATCCACAGACGCACGCGCATTTTGCCAGCCTCACCCTGCCGAACGTGAACATTTCTAGCAGCCCAAACCCTGCCTCCTTGGACGAGCCGAGGCAAACCGCGGCCCTCCTGGGGGCAGCCGGAAATTACATTTATCGACTTTGTGTGCGTTATCGCGGGACGGATGTAACGGAGTCGCCCGGCGCGCGATATCGATGCACAGGCATACGCCGCGGACGACCGACGCTCGCGGGTGGCTGGTCGAGCACAGCCCAAGGAGCGCCGGCAGTGATCTCACTCAGCGACACCATCCCCACGCAACGCGTGCCGAACGTCGTGCACAGCCAGCCCAGCGCCGCGGCTTCCCAACTGGCCGCCGCCGGGCTCGTGGCAGTGTTCGTGGCGAAGAACCAGACAGTGACCCACGCGCCCGCCGGCGCCGTCGTCGTCGCGCAAATGCCCGCCCCGGGCTTCCTCGCCGCGCTCGGAGCCGACA
>JAVEEB010000340.1 GCA_030840665.1 Frankiaceae bacterium
GACCTCGCCGGGGTTGGACCGGTGACCGCGACGGCGATCGCTGAGTCGCTGGCGGGGGAGCTGCCCGCGTACCTGGCGAAGCTCGAGGAGGAGTCGGCCGGGCCGTTGGTGGCCGGCGGCGAAGAGCTGCGGGCCGCGCTGAAAGGCGACTGTCATGTCCACAGCGACTGGTCGGACGGTGGTTCGCCGATCGAGGAGATGGCACTGGCGGCGCGCGCCTTGGGTCATGAATGGATGGCGCTGACCGACCACTCGCCGCGGCTCACGGTCGCGAACGGACTGTCCCGCGAGCGCTTGCTGCAGCAGTTCGACGTGATTGACGGGCTGAACGAGCGACTGGCTCCGTTCCGCATCCTCAAGGGCATCGAGGTGGACATCAACGAGGACGGCACGCTCGACCAGGACGACGACATTCTGGCGCGTCTCGACGTGGTCGTCGGCAGCGTGCACAGCAAGCTGCGGTCGCCGCGCGACGTGATGACAAAGCGGATGCTCGGCGCGATCCGCAACCCGCACCTCGACATCCTCGGGCACTGCACGGGCCGGCTCGTGATGGGAAGTCGCGCCCGTCCGGAGAGCGAGTTCGACCACGAGGCGATTTTTCAAGCCTGTATCGAGAACAACGTCGCCGTGGAGATCAACTCGCGGCCGGAGCGGCTGGATCCGCCGCGGCGGCTGTTGCGGATGGCCGTCGAGATGGGCTGCTTCTTCGCGATCGACACGGACGCGCACGCGCCGGGGCAGTTGGAGTGGCAGGTGTACGGCTGCGCGCGAGCGGAAGAGTGCGGCGTGACGCCGGACCGCGTGCTCAACACGGTCGGGGCGGCCGCGTTGACTGGCGGCCGCTAGTCACGGGGTGCGTTGAAACTCTGTGGTCACTTGGTGCGTGAGCATTGAGAGATCAAGGAGGTACGACGTGCAATCTGTGCGGCTCGCGAGCTACGTCATGGGCATTGCCATGGTCGCCGCGGCCTCCGCCGTGCCCGAGACTCCGGCGGCCTGGGGTGCGGCCTCGGCCACGTTGACGAGCCTGGCGGTCGATCGATCGAGCGTGGCACCTGTCGGGCTGACGCCGCAGATGGTCACCGTGACGGCGCACCTGACGAGCCCGGCGGCGATCGATCCGGCCTGCGGCTACCAAACGGCGGACACGCTCGAAAGCGGTGGGCCGTTCGTTGAGCTGACGCGAACCGCCGTCCCCTCAGGGATGAATGTCGCGCGCGTGCCGGCCACCGCATGGGCGGGCCTCCGCCTCGTCGGCGGCACGGCGACGGACGGTGACTGGGCGGCCGCCGTTGCGGTGCCGTCCACCTGGACCGGCACGTGGGAGATCTCGCGCGTGTTCGTGTGCGCGTCCGACCCGGTGACCGCCGTGAGCCTGTCTTACCTCGACGTGGACCCCCGCACGACGGGGATGACCGCTGCTTTCTCCGTCGCGGGGAGCCACGTCCCGCGACTGTCGCTCGGGTATTCCGTGTTGCCGCGCTACAACGCGCCGGCCTTCGTCGCACAGGGCCGGCTCGTCGATTCGGCCACGGGTCTTGGCCTGGCCGGCATTGACCTCTGGGGGTGTCGCAACGAGGGCTGTCCGGACGCGAGCTATTTCGGCCAGTACACCGGCATTCACCTCGTCACCGACGCGTTCGGCTACTACAAGTGGCGAACCGTTGAGGGGGACATCACCGAGCTGCACCTGTGGTCTCCCGACCAACCCGCCTCCACTGGATACGGCACTGAGCGGGTGTCGGTTGCGCTGCGGTTGCGCGTTGACCCGCCGGTGGTCGCAGCGATCACAGCGACACCGGCCGCCGGTGTTGCGAAGGCCGGTACGACACTGACCGTCAACGGGCAGCTCCGGGGACCGTGCTGCGGTCAGCGCAAGTTGGTCAAGGTGCAGATGATGTCGGGGGCTCAATGGCGCACTGTCGCGACAGCGCTCACTCGCGCGAACGGCCGCTGGACCGCGTCGATCCGCGTCCTGCGAGGGTCGGCGACGTACAGGGGGTTCTTCAGCGACGTCGCCGGCGGCTGGGCGCCGGTCTCAGGACGGCCGTTCCGGGTAACCGGCATTTAACGATGTCGGCGGGACTGGCCCTCGCGCTTTCGAGACACCCGTCGAAGCAACTACGCGCTCGCACACCTGCCCTGTCGCTGGTAGCCGCTACGTTCGCGCAACGACCGCGAGGAGGTGTGTGATGACTGAGCCCGACGAGGTTATGACGGCGATCGGCAAGGCAACGGAGCTCGGGCAGCGCGATCGAGCGGCGGCGCGGGACCAGTTCCGCGCAATTTGGGAGCGCCTCGGGCCAGGCGGCGACGCGCTGCACCGCTGCGGCTTGGCGCACGCGATGGCCGACGTGCAGGACGACCCGCGCGAGGAGCTCGTGTGGGACCTGCGCGCACTCGAGGCGGCCGACAGTGTCACGGAAGCGCGGGCGCAGGCTGCGGGCGTCATCGGCACCGTCGCGGGCTTCTACCCGTCGCTCCACCTCAACCTCGGCGAGGCGTACCGCAAGATTGGCAATCTGGATGCCGCGCGCGAACACCTCGCCCTCGGTGAGGCCGCGGTCGACGCCCTCGAAGACAGTCCCTACGGCGCCATGATCCGGCGCGGACTGGCCGGCTTGGCGGACCGACTCGACGTGTAGCTACCCGCGCCGTCGTAGCTCCGGATGGCAGATGAGCTGCCCACGCGCATCTCACATGTGGGATGCGTGATCTCACAAATGAGATGGCACGCTGACGGAAGTCCTTCCCAGCCGGCTCACTCGGGGAGGTCCGGCCCCCAAGGAAGGCCCGACCGGCCATTCATTGGAACAGCCCGGCCAGGCATTGGAACAGCCCGGCCACTATTGCGACCGGGCTGGATAAGGGGGCCGTTCAGGCCAGGGGGCTCAGACCGGCGGTGCCTGGCGCTGCAGCGGAACGAGGTCGGTCAGCGGCATCGTCAGGACGTCCGTGAGGGTGTCGTCGATGGCGTCGGCCACCAGCAGCCCGTACGCCGCGTCCAGGCAGAGCTCCAGCACCACGTCCTCGGTGCCCAGGTCGTCGTGGCGCCCGCATTGCAGGCAGGGGCGGCTGATCGCTTCCGTCGCGCTGCGGCGAACCATCAGCCAGACGCGCCGGCGAGCCGTCAGGATCGCGGCGCGCCAAGCCTCGCGGCGGGCCGACTCACGCATCGTCGACTCGAGGGACATGGCGGTGAAGACCATGCGGTCGTACAGGCGGCGGCTCTCCGCGTCGTGGCAGCGCTGTGACAGCTGCGGCATCGCGGTGAGAACGGCCTTGATCAGGTCGGCGTTAGGGCCGAGGTCGGGCTCCTCGAAGTTCTGCAACGGATAGACGCTGCGCCACGGTGCCATCAGCGCCACGTACTCCGAGCGCGTCAGGAGCGGCCGTGCGTACGCCGCGGCGATCGCATCGCGCACCGCCTTGAGCGCCGTGTTCGTGACGTCGGTCGGCACGGTGATGTAGTCGGCGTCCCCCGTGAGGTCATCGTCGAACAGCGCCACGACGGCCTCGAAACAGGCGAGGACCTCGAGCACGAGCGGGGAGTCGGGGAGCAGCGCGTGAGCCCGGGCATCGGCGACGGCGACCGTGTTGTGCCAGGCATCGGCGAGCTGCGGCAGGTCGTGGTCGGCGATGTGCGGCAGTTGCGCGAGGACGCCCAGGATTTCGGGCAGGTTCGGGTGATCTTCCAGGCTGGTAATGACTGCCCGCCGTCGACCCATCGCGCTCGCGTTCACCATGTTCGTATCGTCGGGTGGCGCAGGGCAAATGCGAAGCATTGCGACCCCAGAAATCTGGGCCCGCCACCAAAATGCCTCAAAGGGGTCAGATCCGAGTGGCCCCCTTGGGAGCGCAGGGCCACTTCCGCACGGGAAAACGCTCCCTCGCGCGTGCGGGCGGGCGGCGCGATCGGCCGGCGGACTCCCCGTCCTAGAGTGGGGCGGACCAGGCCAAGGAGGCACAGCGACCGATGCCGGTCATCGATATCGCGCAGAA
>JAVEEB010000348.1 GCA_030840665.1 Frankiaceae bacterium
CGCGGCCTGGCGGCTCTGGCGATCGTCGGCTACCACGCATTCCTGTTCACCGGCCTCGAAAACCAGACCACCCAGGGCCTTCCGGCTGCGGCGCATGTGTTCCTGCTCGGGCAACTCGCTGTGGCGATGTTCATCGTGCTGTCGGGGTTCGTCTTGAGCGCTCCCGCGATCCGCCGCGGTGGCGTCCTGCCGCGCGGCACGACTGACTACCTGCGGCGGCGTGCACGTCGGATCCTGCCGCCGTACTACGCGGCAATCGGCGTGTCGCTCGCGTTGATCGCCGCGTTTCCCGTTCTGCAACATCGTGCGGGCACCGCGTGGGACTCGAAGATTCCCGTCACGCCTGCGGGGATCCTGTCGCACGTCCTGTTGATCCAGGACGTCATGCCGCAATGGATTTTCCAGGCAGACGGTCCGCTGTGGAGCATCGCCGTGGAATGGCAGCTCTACTTCTTCCTCCCCTTTGCGCTGCTGCCGCTGCGCCGGAGGTGGGGGACCGTCCCGACGGTCCTCACCGCGGGGCTCGCGGGCCCGTTGCTCGCCATCGCCGTACCGGGCTCGCAGATCGCGCACCCGTGGTTGCTGGGTTGCTTCGCCTTGGGGATGCTCGCGGCCGACATGGTGTACGGGGGCGCCGACTTCCGCTTCCACCCGCTGCTGACGAGATGCGCGCGGCCGGCCGTCCTGGTGCCGGCGACGGTGGCGAGTGTCGCGGCGTTCGCTGCCGTCGCCCCGAAGCTGAGCAACGCGCTCGTGATCGCCGACACGGTGACCGCGGCGCTTGTCGCCGCATGGATCGTTGCTGTCGCGACCGGCGCCAGCCCGCTCGTACGGCGAGTAAAGCGAATCCTCGAGAGCCGGGCCCTCCTGACTGTCGGCATGTTCTCGTACAGCATCTATCTGGTGCACGCTCCGGTGCTCGCGCTCCTGAACCTCGAGTCCTTGCACTGGCGGCTGCCGTTGGCGGGTCGCCTGGCGCTCATGGTCGCTGTCGCCGCGCCGCTGGCCGTCGGCGTCGGCTACCTGTTCCACCGGTTGGTCGAGAAGCGATTCCTGACCTCGCATCAGCGTTCTGTCTCGACCGCCGATGCCACCCCGCGCTGACGCACGTATCGGGGGGGCGTGCGCCGGGCCTGCCCCGCGGGCTCGGCGTTAGCCTGTAGTCACCCACGTCAGCTCGGAGGATCACCGTGAAACTGCTCGTCACCGGCGGAGCGGGATACATCGGCAGCTGCGTCGGCACCGTCCTTGTGGCGCAGCACCACGAGGTCGTCGTCCTCGATGACCTCTCGACGGGTTTCGCGGACGCGGTCCCGGACGGCGCCGAGTTCGTGCAGGGTGACATCACGACGGCGGCCGACGTTCTCGGACGCGGCGGGTTCGACGGCGTGCTGCACTTCGCCGCCAAGAGCCAGGTCGGGGAGTCGGTCGCCAAGCCGGATCTGTACTGGCGCACCAACGTCACCGGCTCGATGGCCTTGCTCGATGCGATGCGCGTGCACGACGTGCCGCGGCTCGTCTTCTCCTCCACCGCCGCCACCTACGGCGAGCCCGAGGCCGTCCCCATCACCGAAGATGCGCGCACCAAGCCTACGAGCCCGTACGGGGCCTCGAAGCTGGCCGTCGACATGATGATCACCGACTACGCGGCGGCGTTCGGCCTCGGAGCCGTGAGCCTTCGCTACTTCAACGTGGGGGGCGCGCTCGCCGACCGGGGGGAGCGGCACGACCCGGAGAGCCACCTGGTGCCGTTGGTCATCGACGCGGCCACCGGGGCCCGCGGCCGCCTGCAGGTCTTCGGCGACGACTGGCCGACGGAGGACGGCACGTGCGTGCGGGACTACGTCCACATCAACGATCTGGCCGCTGCTCACGTGCTGGCGTTGGCGGCGACGACAGCCGGCAAGCACCAGATCTTCAACCTCGGCAGCGGCGACGGCTACTCGGTCCTGCAGATGCTGAGTGCGGTCGAGCGCGTGAGTGGCGTTCCTGTTCCGTACGACGTGACGGGACGCCGCGCCGGCGACACGGCGCGGCTCGTCGCGTCCAGCAGCAAGATTCGCAACGAGCTCGGGTGGGATCCGACGTTCACCATCGACGACATCGTGCGCGATGCGTGGGTGTTCCGGACGGGCAAGCCAACGGTCTGACCGTTCCTTTGTGCGTCCCGGCCGAAGACGTGTCACCATTTGCCCTGGGAGTCGTCGATGTCGTATCGATGCGAAATATGGGCCCTGTCGCCGGCCCGGAAGGCTGGCAAATTCATGACGGCGCCTGACGTTTGCCGATGCGGTCACGGCCGCGAAGCCCACGAGCATTACCGTGCCGGCAATGAATGCGCCCTGTGCGACTGCCGCAATTACCGCACGAGCTGGTGGCGTCGGCTGTTCCGCAGCTGAGTCAGCCGGTCGATGCCAGCGTGTCCGTGTCGGCGACCACTGTGCCGGCGACCACCGTGCCGGCGACCACCGTGCCGGCGACCACCGTGCCGGCGACCACCGTGTCGAACCAGCCATGGGATGCGTTCATCAGCGCGGCGCGGCGTTCCCCCGCGGTGGCAGACAGAACATCGCGGACCGTCGCGTCGACGAGCAGCGCGCGGACGCCCTCCACGATCTGCTGTGCGGTCACCGTACGGAATTCGGCCACCGCGTCCGGCAAGCCGACCTGGGCCATGACTCCATGTGTTTTTGCGGTGAGATAAGCCACGGCGAACGTCGGCGTGCCGGCGTTGATCGCCAGGATCGCCGCGTGCAAGCGCACCGCCACGACCGCCGCAACCGACCCGTAGAAGGCAGATAGCTCGGCAGGACCGGCATCGTCGGAGAGCAGCACGACCGGCACGTCCTGCAGGGCTTCGGCGAGCAGTCGGCTGACCGGGAGGTCGTCCTCGACGGGCGTGGGGCCGACTGTGTGCGCGACCACGGCGACCCCGTCGACCACGCCCTCTGCGATGAGCCGGCGCGCGGCCGCCGCAAACTCCGCGACAAGGCGGTCATCGTGCGAACCGATGTGCGTCGGGTGCTGCCGCACCGAAAGAACCAGCGTGCGCTCGGGCGCCGAACGCAGCTTGGCCAGCATCTCGTCGGACCGCGAGGTGCGCCGCGGCGTCAGCGCGAAGGCCATGTCGGCTGCTTCTTCTGCACGTCGTACACCGAGATCACGTGCCGTCTGCACGGATGCGGCCTCGCGGACGACAGCCAGGTCGACATCGGCGAGCATGCGCGCGGCGAGACGCCGCGCGACAGGACGGGCGAACGGACCGAGCGTGTGTCCCAGCACGACGACAGGCACGCCCATTTGCACCGCCGTGTACGCCGGACCGAGCACTGCGGCGAGTCTCGGAATGCTGAGCACCGCCGGCACGCGCCCGTCGTCGAACGCGTTGGAACCGCCGACGAGGATCACCAGGTCGTGGCCGGCAACGACACGCCGCCACGCCGGCACCGCGCGCCCCATCGCGATCGCCGCAAACGAGGGTGCCGAACGCAGGCCCAGGATGCCCGCGTCAACGAGGGTGCGTCCTCGTCCGCGTGAGCCGCGCCAGCCGCGCAGTTCGGTCGGCGCCGGACTGGCCACCACTGTCACATCGGGAAACGTCGAATGGATGTGCCGCGCGCAGCCGTCCCACAAGGTGCCCGGTTCGGCGAGCGTCGTCACGGTGATGCGGGCGTTGGGCCACCGGTTGCGCACGAGCGTGATGATGCCCTGCGTGATGGCGCTGTCGCCACGGTTGTCGTCATGCCAATGGTTGGCCAGCAAGACGCGCATGGGCTCTGTGCGGGTCACGCCGGCACCGCCGTTCGTTGCAGCGATCCCGAGGTCATGCGCTGAAGAAGTTCGGCGTACGCGGCGGCTTGACCGTCGACCGTGTGGGACGCCTCGATGTGCGCACGGCCCGCGTGGCCGAAGCGTTCCCGCATCGCGGGGTCGTCGATGAAGGTCTTCATGTGGCGGCCCAGGGTCGTGACGTCGCAGGCCGGGGCGAGCAGCCCGGTCACGCCGTCACGGACGGCTTCCGGCACACCGGCGACGCTGTACGCAACGACAGGGCGGCCCGCCGCTTGGGCCTCGAGAAGACCCAGCGGCATCCCTTCGATGACGCCGGCGTGCACGAGCACGTCGCTGGCGTCGAGCACCGCCGAGACGTCCTCACGGCGACCGGCGAACGTGACACGACCAGGCAGCACGCGGGCTGCGAGCGCGCGCACCTCGTCGGCATATTCGGGGTACGACGACGTCACGCCGGCGATTGCCAGGTGCCAGCCGCCGGTCGACGCGAGGGGGGTCAGGGCCTGGATCAGGTCTTCGATGCGCTTCTCGGGATCCAGCCGCGTGAGGGCGACGAGCAACACGTCGTCGGTTGCAGCTCCGAGCGTGCGACGGACCTCCTCGTCGGGCTTGCCCGGCCGTATCGCCTCGGTGTCGACGCCGTTCGCGATGACGGTCACGCTGCGACGCAGGCGGGCGGGCACTCCGTCCGCGACCGCCTGACTCACGGCCACGCTGGCGTCCGCGAGGGCCACCGCGGCGGCGCGGATGCCGCGGCCGAACCGCTGCTGCATCTCCTCGTGGAGGTGCAGCACGACCGGCAACCGGGCGAGCCGGCCGCCGAGCGCCGCGTCGAGATGAATGGCGTGCCCGTTGGCGTGGATGACGGCTGCGCCCTCCCGCCGGGCCGCGTCTGCGATCAGCCGGCGGACGTCGCGCGTGGCCCGCCCTTCGCGTGCGAGGGCGGCAGGGCTGATGCGGCCCTTCTCACCGTCGGCTCGGACGGAGCGAACCAGCGGCAGGGGGAGGTCGACGTACGGAAGGCCCGCCTCGACCCAGGCCGCCGACAGATCCAGGCTCCGGGGAGCCGCGAGGACCAGCTCGACGCCGTGCTCCGCCAGCGGCGCGCTGAGCCGCAGCAGGTACCGCTGCGCGCCCCACAGACCGACGGCCTGATCGAGGACGAGGACTCGCGTGGTGTGGTTCATCGTTGGATCCCATCGTCGGCACCCGTGGCGGCTGCGCCGGCCAGGGTGGGTCGGTGACGTGTGGTGCCGTCCTCGAGGAGAGCCACCGGATCGTCGGCGATCAGGTCGAGGGCGTGGCTGACCGCAGTGACGTCTGTGGCGTTCGCGTGCATCGTCACGGACAGCTGCAAGGTGCCGCCGGTCCGTGTCGTGGCGACGGTGATGCCCGTCGGTCCTGCGGGGTCGAGAGCCCCTGCGTACACAGGGATTTCACCGGTCACGAACCCCAGTCGCTCGATGCTCTGCGGCCGGCCGATGTGGGTGAAGGCGAGTTGTGCCGCGGACCGGGTGGGTGCCGTCAGTGGCGTGGGCGCCGGGCGGCGATGGGTGAGCAGTCCCAGACCGAGCGCGGCCAGTGGGCGGCCGGACTCGCTCGTGGCGGAGATGGCCGCGCCGATCTCCCCAACGGTGTGTCGCGCCGTCGCCGGGATCAGCAGCCCCACAACGAAGTTGCCGTCCACGTAGTCGCGTGGCACGTAGCGGCGCGCGTCGAACAGCGTGAGGACATCAGGCCGAAGGGCGACGCCGGCCGCTCGAAATGCGCGTAGCAGCAGGGTCAGCTCGATGGACGGCATGCTCGACCCGCGTGCATTGCGCGACCGCCATTCGCGGACCGCCTCGACGGCATCGCGGGACGCCCGGCGGTACAGGGTCACGGCGTCCGGCGACCAGCTCACCACCTCCGGTGAGTCGGGCGACGGGGTCGACTTCGGCCGGCGCGCGAGCTCGCCCAGCCGCCGCGGGGAACGGCCGAAGAACTCGACGACCGCCTTGCGGTACGGGTGGGGGATGCCCGGCGTCGGTGACCACGCGGGCAGTTGCCCCGTGCTCGCGGTGGACAGCACACCCGACAGGAACGCGGCGACGACGCGGCCGTCCCCGACGGCGTGCGAGACGCGCAAGGCCGCGTGGTCGCGGGTGAGCACGAAGGACGCCGGCTGGGCGAGGTCGGTTCGCCGGGCGAGTGCGGTGAGAAACCGCCCGTAGTCGGCGGCGGGCTCGTCGGTGGACGACGCGACCATCCCCGACGCAACCTCCCGGATGCCACCGGGATCCGTCAGCCATCGCGTGGCGGTCTCGTTGAGCCGCCACCCGAGGCGGCTGTGGGGAAAGGCGTTGCTCAGCTCGACGATCGCGTCGATGACGTCATCCCGCGACGGCACACGCAGCGGCCCGACGATGCCCGAGTTCGTCGTGCGGGCCCAGGGACGATCGAGGCTCGACACGCGGCGGGTCGGCGCCGTCACGGGCTGCCGACACCGGGTTGCGACAGGAAGACGACGAACTCGGTGCTGCTGAACACGACCTGCCACTGCGGGTCCTTCTCCACGCGGGCGCGCAGGTTCTGCAGCGCTCCCGGCGGGAGAATGCCGAAGTACGTGTCGTAGATCTCCATCTGGCGGCTGATGATGAGGTACGTCGGGCCGCCGTCGCGCCCGGCGACGGTGTTCATGAAG
>JAVEEB010000405.1 GCA_030840665.1 Frankiaceae bacterium
GCGAGGGCAACGCCGTAGCGGCTCCGGTTGCGGTTCCGGTGCGGGGCTGGTGCGGCAGCGGGTGGCGTCAGTGGGGGTTCGAACGAGGGGTCTTCCATGCTGCAGCCTCCGAGGGATGACGCGCGACGAATGATCGAACTGTCGCGCAGGAACCTTGGGGAGAGCTGAAAAGCAGATCACGAGTTGACTGTGAATTGCCTTGCCGAGGCAGCGGTAGCTCACAGGATTCTCACAGCGTGGCACCAGGTTGAGTCCAGCCAGATGAGGGAGAGTCCCAGCCATGAGCGAAAACGACGACACCCAGGGCAACGGCGTCCCGAACTCCGAGACCCCCGGCGGGCACCTGTCGCACGACGAGACGCAGGGCCGGGACTCCGACACCCAGGCCCGGGATTCCGACACCCAGGGCGAGGACCGCTCCAACCACGAGACCGTGGAGTGGCGGCGGCCGGAAGGCAGCCCCGAAGCCCTGGACGCGGCGCAGCAGGCCACCCCCTTGGCAGGGCAGAACCCCGGCTTCGAGACCACGCCGATCTTCGGGACCACGCCCAACTTCGGGACCACGCCGATCTTCCGCGCCACCCCTGAGGGCGACTCAGTGCAGGCTCAGCCTCCCGCAGAGGACGCCGCCTCCGGCCAGCCGCCGTACGAAAACCCGGCGTACGAGAACCCGTCGTACGGTCAAGGCAGTTTCGGCCAGGCGCCGTACAGCCCGTCGCCCTACGGCCAGGCCGCGTACGGCCAGACACCCGGCCAGACACCCGGCCAGGCGCCGTATGGCAGCCAAGCGCCGTACGGCCAATCGCCGTTCGGGCAGCAGGCCCCGCAGGACACCGCCACGTTCGGGCCGGCCCCGGCACCGACGCCGCACCCTTGGTGGTACGTCGGCGGCGACGCCTCGCAGGTCCCCCCGTCGGACACCTATGGGGGAGTGCCGAACGCCGATGGACGCCCGCCGCGCCGCCTCGGCCAGGCTGCCGCAGCCACGGTTGCGGTGCTCGCGCTATGCCTGGGCGCCGGCTACGGGGGCTCCGCGCTGTATGACCGGCAGCACCCCGCCGCAGCGAGCAGTAACTCCCCGGCCCTTGGCTCGCCGACAGCGTCCGCCGTCTCGCAGGCCGACCCGGCGACTCAAAGTCTTGCGAAGGTCGCGGCCGCCGTCACACCGAGCGTCGTCTCGATTCGCGTCACCGGACCGAGCGGGTCAGGGGAGGGCTCCGGCATCATCCTGAAGGAAGACGGCACGATCCTCACCAACAACCACGTCGCGGTCGAGGGACAGGGCGGCACGATCACCGTGTTGTTCAACGACGGCAAGAAGGCGGACGCCGACATCGTCGGGCTCGACAAGACGAACGACGTGGCCGTCATCAAGGCGCGCAATGTCAGCGGCCTGACGCCCGCCGTTCTCGGCGACAGCGACAACGTCCACGTGGCCGACACGGTCCTCGCGATCGGCAGCCCGCTCGGGCTCGAGGCGTCGGTCACCGAGGGCATCATCTCGGCGCTGCACCGGCCGGTTCAGGCCGGCAGCGGAGCGACCTCTGAGCTTGTCGCCGACGCCATCCAGACCGACGCCTCGATCAACCCCGGTAACTCCGGTGGGGCGCTCGTCGACGTGAACGGCAAGGTCATCGGCATGAACACGGCGATCGCAAGCCTCGGGGCATCCGCCGGTGGCCAGTCCGGCAGCATCGGGCTTGGCTTTGCCATCCCCATCAACCGCGCCTCGCAGATCGCGGACGCCCTGATCAAGCACGTTCAGGTGCCGCACGCGCTGCTCGGCGTGGGGCTGTCCCAGACCGCCAAGGAGGCGACCGTCGAGACGGTCACCCCGGGTGGGGGCGCCGACAAGGCCGGGGTCAAGGTCGGCGACATCGTCACCGCCGTTGACGGCAAGGCTGTCGCCGACGGCGTGAACTTGACGTCGATGATCCGCGCTCACTCCCCAGGCGACATCGTCGTCCTCACCATTCAGCGGGGCACGCAGGTGCTCACGTTGTCGGCCACACTCCAGAACGCGCCGGCCAGCTCATGACGCCGTCGACGCCGATGTCGCACCCGGCCGGGGAACTCACCCGGCCGGTTGCGGCGTCTGCCGGTGGCCGCGATCCCGAGGCGCGGCTGCTCGTCGTCGATGACGAACCCAACATCCTGGAGCTGCTTGCCGCCTCGTTGCGTTTCGCCGGCTTCGAGGTGCAAACAGCCTCGAACGGCCAGCAGGCGTTGACGATCGCTCAGTCGTACCGGCCGGATCTTCTCGTCCTCGACGTGATGATGCCGGAGATCGACGGGTTCACGGTGGTGCGGCGGTTGCGCGAGGCCGGCGTCCGTTCTCCCGTGGTGTTCCTCACGGCTCGCGACTCGACCCAGGACAAGGTGACCGGGCTCACGCTCGGTGGCGACGACTACGTGACGAAGCCGTTCAGCTTGGAGGAGGTCATCGCGCGGATCCGCGCTGTGCTGCGCCGTACCAACTCTGCGGCATCGACCCCCGAGTCGCGATCGCTTCTCACCTTCGCCGATATCGAGCTCGACGAGGACAGTCACGAAGTCTTCAAAAGTGGTGAAGCAGTCTCCTTGTCTCCAACGGAATTCAAGCTGCTCCGCTATCTCATGCAGAACGCCGGCCGAGTGCTGTCCAAGGCGCAGATCCTCGACCACGTGTGGCACTACGACTTCGGTGGCGAGGCCAACGTCGTGGAGTCCTACGTCTCCTACCTCCGGCGCAAGGTCGACACCACCGAGCCCCGCTTGCTGCACACGTTGCGCGGCGTCGGCTACGTGCTCCGGTTGCCGCGTTGACGGAGGCGCCCGAGCTGGCAGCTCAGGACGACGACAACAACCCAGCCCTGTCGCCCGAGGGAGACGAGCCGCCCCACCGCCGCCCTAGGGTCTGGGGGCGCACGTCGCTGAAGGTCAAGCTCGTCGCCACGTTGCTGCTGCTCTCGGCGATCGGCCTGGTCGTCAGCAGCATTGCCGGCAGCATGCAGCTGCATCGCTACCTGTATGACCGCGCCGATGATCAACTCAAAAAGGCTGCTGCGCAAGTCGCTCTCGTCGTCGAGAACAGCCCACCTCAAGCACAGTTACGGCTCGGGGATCTTCCGTCACAGTACAAGATTCGCGTGTTCGACACTGGCGGCACTGTCGTCCGTAAGACGGTTGAAGACGCCGCTCTCGTTCCCGACTTCGGGAAGGTCACGATCGATGAGGCCTTGTCGCGGAACCTTCGGCCGTTCACGCAGAAATCCGTCAACGGAAAACTTGGGTTTCGTGTCATCGAACTGCCCCTGGACGACGGCTCAGGAACGGTAGTGCTGGCTCTGCCACTGAAGGACATTGACGACACGCTTTCGCACCTCCTACTGATCAATCTTGTCGTCGGCGGCGGGGTCCTCGCACTGCTCGCATTCCTCGGCTATGCGTTCGTACGCTCGTCCTTGCGACCCCTTGTCGACGTGGAAGTGACGGCCGCGGCCATCGCCGCGGGTGACCTCTCCCGGCGAGTCACTCCGGGAGATCCGCGCACCGAGGTGGGCCGCCTGTCCGGCGCGCTCAACGGGATGCTCAGCCAGATCGAAACCGCCTTCCGAGCCCAGGCGGCCTCGGAGTCCCAGGCCAGGGCGTCAGAGGAACGGATGCGCCGGTTCGTCGCCGACGCGAGCCACGAACTCCGTACCCCGCTGACGTCGATCCGCGGCTTCGCGGAGCTGTACCGCCAAGGCGCCGTCGCGGGCCAGGCGGACGTCGCCAGGGTGATGCGCCGCGTCGAGGAGGAGGCCGCCCGGATGGGCCTGCTCGTCGAGGATCTCCTGCTCCTCGCTCGCCTCGATCAGCAGCGCCCCTTGGTCCAGGAACCGGTCGACCTGCTGAGCATCGCCGCGGACGTGGTGCTGGATGCCCGCGCTCGGCATCCTCAGCGCTCCATCGCCCTGATAGCCGGCGAGTCGCCGGTGCCGCCCGTTGTCCTCGGTGATGACGCGCGACTCCGGCAGGTCGCTACCAACCTGGTCTCGAACGCGATCCTGCACACGCCCCCTGAGGCATCCGCGGCCGTCTCCTTGCAGGTCGAGGGCGACAACGCGGTCCTTCGAGTCAGCGACACCGGCCCCGGAATGCCGCCCGCGGAAGCAGCGCGAGTGTTCGAGCGCTTCTACCGCGCGGACGCGTCACG
>JAVEEB010000411.1 GCA_030840665.1 Frankiaceae bacterium
TACGGCAGGCCGGTCGTGAAGCCGGCGCCGTGGACCAACGACATCCCCGCCTACCTGTTCCTCGGGGGCCTGGCCGCCGGCTCGTCGTTGCTCGGCGCCGGCGGCGCGGCAACGGGACGCGACGCCCTGCGCCGCACCGGGCGCATCGGAGCGCTCGCGGCGATCACCGGGAGCATGTACGCGCTGGTGCACGACCTCGGCAAGCCCTCGCGTTTCCACCACATGTTGCGCGTCGCCAAGCCGACGTCGCCGATGTCCGTCGGCACGTGGATCCTCACCGTGTACGGGCCGATGGCCGGGATCGCCGGGACGGCCGAACTGCTGCCCGATCGTCTCCGGCACGGCTTCGCCGGGTCGGTGTTGCGACGTCTGGCCACACCGGCAGGTCTCGTCGCGGCAGCTGTCGCGCCCGCGGTGGCCTCGTACACCGCGGTGTTGCTTGCGGACACGGCAACGCCCGGCTGGCATGAGGCACATCGGCAGCTGCCGTTCGTGTTCGTCGGCTCCGCCGCGGCAGCCGCGGGCGGGCTCGGCATGCTCGGCGCACCGGCTGATCAAGCAGCGCCTGCACGCCGATTGGCTGTCGGCGGAGCGCTGCTGGAGCTCGCCATGAGCCATCGCATGGAAGCAGACATGGGCATCGCCGCGGAGACGTTGCACACCGGAAAGGCGGGACGGCTGCTCACGGCCAGCAAGGCACTGACTAGTGTCGGGGCCGTCGGCGCGGCATGTCTCGCCGGACGTAGCAGGTTCGTCGCCGCCCTATCTGGAGCGGCGCTTCTGGCGGGGTCCGCCTGCACACGCTTCGCCGTGTTCGAAGCCGGGCAGGAATCTGCCCGCGACCCGAAGTTCACGGTCGTACCGCAACGCGAACGCCTGAACGCCGGGCACTCCGCCCGGGGCGACGGTCCGCACAACTAGGAGCTCATCGTGGCCCAGAGCGCGCCCGGCACAACTGCCGACAACCCGACCCGCGGCAGATGGGGACTCGTGGCCGCCGCACTGCTGTTGCAGTTCTCCATCGGCGCGGTCTATGCGTGGAGCGTCTTCAGCAAGGCGCTGCAGGCCGCGCCGGCCTTCAAGCTCACGAAAGTTGAGGCCTCGTTACCTTTCGAGGTCGCCATCGGCATGATCTTCGTCGGCACGTACATCGGCGGTCGCATCCAAGATCGCCGCGGCCCGCGCACCGTGGCGCTCGTCGGCGGAGTGATCTACGCCCTCGGCGCCATCGGGGCTTCGTTCGTGCACGGGCGCGGCAGCCTGCCGCTGTTGATCATCACGTACGGCGTCATCAGCGGCTTCGGTCTCGGGCTGGCCTACATCGTCCCCATCGCCATGCTGCAGAAGTGGTTCCCGGACCGGCGCGGGCTCATCACCGGCCTTGCCGTCGGGGGGTTCGGCTTCGGCGCCGTGCTCACGTCACCGGTCGCGCAGGGCCTCATCAACGGGCACAAAGACATGCCCACAAAGGCCTTTCTCCCCTTGGGGATCGCCTATCTCGTCATGTCGCTCGTCGGCGCATCCTTCTTCCGCAACCCACCGGCCAACTACGAAGTCCCCGGTTGGAATCCCTCGACAGAGGGGCGCATCGTCGAGAGCGGCCGCGACTACACGCAGAGCGAGGCCCTGCGTACACCGCAGTGGTACCTGCTGACGGCCATCCTCGCGCTCAACACCGCGGCGGGCATCGCGCTCATCTCACAGGCGGCCGCGTCGTTCACGGACATCGCCGGATACAGCGCCGCCGGTGCCTCGCTCGCCGTCGGGCTGCTCGGAATGTTCAACGGGGGCGGGCGAATCCTGTGGGCCGCCGTCTCGGACAAGACCGGGCGCATGGTCGCCTTCGTGACGATGCTGGCGCTCCAAGGCATCTCGTTGCTACTGCTGCCACACGCACATTCCGCGGCGCTCTTCTTCGTGCTGGCCGCTCTGATCTACCTCTGCTACGGCGGCGGGTTCGGCACGATGCCGGCAACAGCCGGCGACTTCTTCGGGGTGCGCAACGCCGGAGCGATCTACGGGGCGATGATCGTGGCGTGGAGCATCGGCGGGGTCGTCGGTCCCCAGATCGCAGCATCACTCATCGGCAACAACAAGAACTACACGACCGCGTACACCGTCATCGGCATCATGGCTCTCGTGTCGATCGTGTTGCCCGTCATCACCCGTGTGCCTCGCGTCCGCACCGCCGCGGGCGACGGCTACGCCGGCGCCGAGCAGTCGGTCGCCACCCAACAGCGCGAGGAGCATCGCGGCTAGCCGCTAGCGCTGTTTGTGGCAGGCTGGGCGCATGGTCGAGGACAACAAGCATTGGTACGCCGTCCGCTGCGTCTTCCGGTTCGACGGCGCTGCGGATCAGGAGTCGTCGTACGAAGAACGCATCACGCTGTGGCAGGCGGGTGACGCGGACGAGGCGATCGAGCGCGCGGAGGCCGATGCCCAGCACTACGCTGCCGAGACGGCGGAGACACCGGGCGAATACCTGGGGCTGGCGCAGGCCTACTGGCTCTTCGACGAGCCTGGCGACGGCGCGGAGGTGTTCTCGATGTTCCGCGAGAGTCCGCTCGATCCGGACGCCTTCCTAGCGGCGTATTTCGACGACGGGATCGGCGACGGGCCGGACGA
>JAVEEB010000427.1 GCA_030840665.1 Frankiaceae bacterium
CGTTGGCAGGGAGGTTCAGGTTCGGGAACCGAAGTAGCAGGAATCCTGTCTGGGTCGTGCCGGTCCAGCTCGCGAGGCTTCCGCCCGTACCGGGCACGACCCACGCGCCGGCGCCGCCCGTCACATCAGCGACGTAGCCGGGGGCGTTGGTCGGCGTCGACTGCGTCGTTGTGATGTTCGCGTTCGGCGCGATGATCGAGAAGTGCTGTCCAGGGTTGGATGTGTCCCACCAGCCGCACATCTGCACGGAGCCGTTGTTGACCGTGAACGACGCTTCGCGACCAAGGACAAAGACGGCACCGGGGATGGTGGTGTCACACGCGGTTGCCGTGGGGCCGGCCGCGGTTGGGCCTGGGATCGTCGGCTTGACCGCTGCCCCGGGATTCCAGCCGAGCGGCGCGCCCGCGACGATCTGCGACGTGGTGCCGAGGGCGATCGCGATCTGCTTCGCCGCGGTGGTGGCGTCCGTGAAGTCGAGGTAGTAGACGCCTGGTTGGAACCAGTGCACCTTGCTGGCGCAGTTCAGCGCCGCCTGGAACCCGGCGCCGCTCGAATACCGGCCGGGGGCCCACGAGACGAGCCAGCTCGCTCCGCATGCGGGCGCGGTCAGGTCTGTCGTCGCGACGCTCGGGTAGTCCCAGCTGGCGGCCGTCGTAGGGTTGGGGTCGTTGCCGGGGTCGATGGGAGTTGTGGCCCCACACACTGGGGCGGGCGCGACGACACCTGTCTGTGAACACGTGGTCGCGGAGATGTCGCCCGTGCCGCTGAGGACGTTGAGGCCCCCAGCACCCGACAAGGTACGCGTCGCGATGTCACCTTGGACGTACGTCTGCCGACCGGTCGTGAGCGCCAAACCCTCGCCCGCGCCGCCCGAGCCCGTCGTCCGGATCGCCTCCGCCGGCTGAGCGGTGACGGCCGGGGCGGTAAACGAGCCCGAACCGGCGCGAGCCGTGCACGAGGCGCTGACGGTCCCTACCGCAGTCAGTTGGCCGGACGGGATGGTGAAGCATGCCGACGAGTAGGGGTCGGCGCCGACGAGCGGGTCCTCCTTCAGCTGATCGGCCGCGCCGTCCGCCGCCGCGTCCGCCGCCTCGAGGTTCGAGAAGGTCTGTGCGATCCCCGCGGTTGTCTTCACGTTGACGCCGACGTACTGGAGCATCAACGCCACCAGGAGGCCGAACACCGCCACGAAAGCCAAAGCCATCAGCAATGCCACGCCTTCGTCGGAACGCCTCGAACGCCTCACGACCGCCTCCGCCCATCCTCGTCGAAGCTGCCCGAAGTCGTTGCGACGGTGAGTCTCACGACGGGGGCGGAGTTGCACGGGCCGGCCGTGTAGGTGGCCGACAAGCAGGTCAACGTCACGGACGTCACGGATCGGGCGACGATGTACGGGTCGTCGACCGCACCGGTGCAGGCATGCCTGTATAGCGTTTGGCCCGGCCCGTCGAACGAGTACACAACGACCTGCGCAGCGCCGCTGATATCGATCCCTGGCAGCGCCACGATCTTCGTTTCGCCGACAGGCACGCACGTACCCGACGTCGTGTCGGCTGTGGTCGCGTCCTGCACGTCACGCGTGAAGTAGGCCGCGAGCATCTGCTTGCCATGAGAGTCCCGCAGCATCTGGTCGGTTTGCGAGAACGTGCTGTACCCCATTCGGATCGCCTGGCCCATCACGCCCATGACCACGCCGATGATGGTGATTGAAACAAGGAGTTCTGCGAGGGTGAATCCGCTGTCGCCGCGTCTCATGGCGACCGCTTCAGTACGTCGACGGTGGTGGTGTAGCCGCCGGTCGCCGTCACGGTGGCGCGCACCCGCTGGAGGCGGTCGTCCGCCCCGCTGCAGGAACCGGGAGCGACGGAGAAGGCAGACGCGTACTCGTCCCAGATCATCACTGCGTTCGAGGCTGTGAAGCCGGCGGGCGGCGTGTACGGCAACGCGCCGTAGGACGCGGCGCATGACACGTACGACGCGTCCGCGATGGATTCGGCGTACTGGCGCGCGTAGAGCGCGACGTTCGCCTGGGTGCGGTGCGTCGTTGCGGATGACACGTAGGTGAGCATTCCTGTCACGATCACGGTGAACGCCACACCCATGATCGCGATGGACATGATGAGCTCGATCAGCGTCATCCCACCGTCGCCGTGCGCGCGCAGGCGGCGTCCGATGACCAACGGCTGTTCGATGACAGTGCTCACTGCGGACACCTCCCTGTGGCATCGACGGACAGAGCTGTTCCAGAGGGGTATCGGCGCCGCACCGCGAAATCTGTAACCCGTTCGGGCTAGCGGGGAAGCGCGTCAGGCGGTCGAGTGGGGCGCTGGCCCGCATGCATCATCGTTGGTGACTCCACTGGTCGACCCGCACCAGGGAACCGCTCGAGGTGCCAGCCGCATCACTGAATCGCGCGTAGATCCGCAGCTGCTCGACGGCCCCAGCGAGGATCGAAATGGACAGGAAACGTGGCAGGCGGGAAGGGACCGCGGGGAGGCCGATGAGCGGCGGTGCCGCTGCAGCGCTCGTCAGGCCGAGGTAGACGTGGCGGGCTAGGATGCCGCGGTCGACGACCGTATACGGCACCGCCGTCTCGGAAAGGTCGATTGCTGCGGCGGGCGTATAGATGGTGCCGTGAGCGACAAAGACGGTGCCCGTTGAGAAGACGCCATCCACGCGAAGCACGGCCCTTGTGGCCGCATTCGTGCGTAGATAGGGCGTCTGCGCGGCGGCGCCCGACGTGGCGGGAATGACGACGTCGTAGGTGACCGACAAAGTGGCCGCCGCAACCGTCACGTTGAACTTGCCGGCGTCCGCGGCGTCCGGGTTGTTGGCCTGGAACTCCGCCTGCAGGCCGTTCACCTGCGCGTAGGTGAGGCCGGACGCGGTCATAGCCGTTGTCGGCTTGGGACACACAGGGCCGCCCGTGCAGTCCATCACCGTCACGAACGGCGACGTTGTGGCACCCCCGGCGTACCTGAAGCGCGCCCGCAGGTCGCCCGTGTCGCCACTGCCGCCGCTCGCCGTAGTGGTGAGAGTCACGCTGATGTTCGTTGCGTCGCTGGGCAACGTGGCGAAGCTGAAGTTGGCGTCCAGCAAGTTGGAATACCTGTACTTGGTCAGGTTCACGGTGCCGGCACCGGAGTTCCAGTTGTTAGTCCCGATCCAGCCCCCTGCAGGCGCCGGCGCCGGGA
>JAVEEB010000100.1 GCA_030840665.1 Frankiaceae bacterium
TCGTCCGCGTCATCGACTGCATGCCGCTCAACGACCACGCGACCGACATCGTCCGGATCGTCGAGGGCGTCTCGGGTCGCGTCACGATGGCGACCGAGCTCGTCGTGCGCTTCGAGTACGGCTCACGCGTGCCCTGGGTCACCAGCCACAAAGGGGAATGGCAGGCGATCGCCGGCCCCGACCTGGTGTCGCTGAGCTCGCCCGTTCAGCTGCGCGGCGAAGAGATGCGCAGCGTCGCCGATTTCGCTGTGTCCGCTGGCGATCGCGTGCCGTTCGTCCTCACCTGGCGGCTCTCGCACCTGCGCGGCTGGCCGACCGTGGACGCAGAACGAGAGCTCGCTCGTACGACGAAATGGTGGGAGGAATGGTCGGCGCGCAGCACCTACACGGGTGACTACGCCGACGCGGTCGAACGTTCTCTCATCACACTCAAGGCCCTCACCTTCGCCCCGACCGGTGGCATGGTCGCCGCCGCGACCACGTCGCTGCCGGAACGCATCGGCGGGGTCCGCAACTGGGACTACCGATTCTGCTGGCTGCGCGACGCCACGTTCACGCTGATGGCGTTGATGAGCGCCGGCTACGTCGACGAGGCGACCGCGTGGCGCGAGTGGCTCCTGCGCGCCGTCGCGGGACTGCCGGAACAGATGCAGATCATGTACGGCGTCGGCGGCGAACGGCGGCTCGCCGAGTACGAGGTGCCGTGGCTCGGCGGCTTCGAGAACAGCGCGCCGGTGCGGATCGGCAACGCGGCGGCCGATCAGTTCCAGCTCGACGTGTACGGCGAGGTCATCGACGCCCTGGCCGTCGCCCGCAGCCACGGGATGGGCACGGAGGACAACGCGTGGGCCGTGCAAGCGAAGCTGATGGACTTCCTCGAAGGCAACTGGCGCAGGCCGGACGAGGGGCTGTGGGAGGTGCGCGGGCCGCGCCGCCACTTCACGCACTCGAAGGTGATGGCGTGGGTCGCCGCGGACCGCGCGTCGCGGGCTGTCGCCGGCGGCCTGACCGGGCCTGGGGACCGCTGGGCGGCACTGCGCGACGAGATCCATGCGGAGGTCTGCGCCGAAGCGTGGGACAGCGAGCGAGGGACCTTCACGCAGTCGTACGGGTCACCCGGCCTGGACGCGGCCACGCTGCTGATCCCGATCGTGGGTTTCCTGCCGCCGAAGGACCCGCGCGTCGTCGGCACCGTCGCCGCGTGTGAGAAAGAGCTCCTCGTCGACGGCCTGATGCTGCGGTATTCGACGGAGCCGCCGGCCGAGGCCGGGCGGCCGCAGGTCGACGGCCTGCCGCCGGGGGAAGGCGCGTTCCTGGCCTGCAGTTTCTGGCTCGCCGACAACTACCAGCTGGCCGGGCGTCGCGACGAGGCGGTCACGATGTTCGAGCGCCTCCTCGCGTTGCGCAACGATCTGGGGCTTCTCGCCGAGGAGTACGACCCCATAGCCGGCCGCCAGCTCGGAAACTTCCCGCAAGCGTTCAGCCACGTCCCGCTCGTCAACACCGCCGTGTCCCTCGCCCGCGACAGCCGCACGCCGGCGCGAACTGCGCGAGCCCATCAGCAGGAGGATTCGTGAAGGCCCTGACCGTCCGTCCCGAGACCGCTGACAGCGCGGCCGTCCTAGACCTCGACCTCGACCCGATCGACGCCGCCGACGTGGAGGTCGAGACGCTGCTGGTCGGCATCTGCGGCACCGACGTCGAGATCGTCTCCGGCGCGTACGGCACGGCCCCCGAGGGGTCGGACGTCCTCGTCCTCGGCCACGAATCGCTCGGGCGGGTCGTGCGGGCCCCCGAGGGCTCGGGGTTCGCTGCCGGTGACCTCGTGGTGCCGATGGTGCGCTGGCCGGACCCCGTGCCGTGCCAGCCGTGCGCCGCCGGCGAGTGGGACATGTGCCGCAACGGCCTGTACACGGAGCACGGCATCGCGGGGCGGCACGGTTTCGCCCGCGAGCGCTACGGCGTGCCTGCCCATCGGCTCGTGCCGGTGCCCGCCGCGTTGGGCGACCTCGGCGTCCTCGTCGAGCCCACCAGCGTCGTGGCGAAGGCGTGGCAGCACATCGACTACTTCGCCGGGCGGGCCACGTGGACGCCGCGCACGGTCCTTGTCACCGGCGCCGGCCCGATCGGGTTGCTCGCCGCGATGATCGGCGTACAAAAGGGTCTCGAGGTGCACGTGCTCGACACGGTGACCGACGGGCCGAAGCCGGCGCTGGTCGCCGACCTGGGGGCGACGTACCACTCGGGTGGCCTCGACAGCGTGGCCTTCATGCCGGACATCACGATCGAATGCACGGGGTACGGCCCGCTCATCCTCGAGGTGCTCGGCAAGACCGGCCGCGACGGCATCACGTGCCTGACGGGCGTGTCCACCGCGGGCCGTTCCATCCCCATCGATCCCGGCGCGCTCAACCGCGGCATCGTCCTGGAAAACGATGTGGTGTTCGGTTCCGTGAACGCCAACCGCAAGCACTACGAGGCCGCCGTGGCCGCCCTCGTCGCCGCCGACCGGGCCTGGCTGGGACGGCTGATCTCGCGGCGCGTCCCGCTGGCCGACTTCAACGACGCCTTGCACCGGACCCCGGAGGACGTGAAAGTCGTCGTGCAAATCGCCAGCGAGTAGCCTGCGTGCGCAGGGGTTTGTGACGGCCATTGGGGGTCAACGCGGTGGGACAGAGGCGATCGGTCGCGGTCCGGCTCACGATCACCGCGATGTTGGCGGCGAGCTTGTCCGCGTGTTCGTCCAATGAGCCCGATCCGGACAACGTCGCCATCTGCGTCGACCCCAACACGCAGCAGCGCGTCGACGACAGCCAATGCGGCGCCGACCTCGACCATCACATCGGCAGCGGCGGCATCGGCAGTGGCTTCCTCTGGTACTTCATCGGCCGCAACAGCGCGTTCCCGCCCGTCGGCGGGCGTTACCTCGGCACCGGCGGCAGCTTCTCGCGCCCGGCCAACATCGGCAGCACGATCCACGGCGTCGGCGGCGCGGGTGGCACGGTCTCCCGCGGCGGCTTCGGCGGCACCGCGCACGGCGGCTCGTCCTGATGTTCCGGCACCTGTCGGAGCCGCGGGACGGTTGGCGCAAGACCGTCAAGGAGCAGGGCCTCGTGTGGGCCGAGACCGACCGCCCGGATGGCACGAAAACGCCGTACTGGAACGAAGCGGCGATGTACGAGTTCTCCGAGGCGGAGGTCGCGGAGCTCGAGACGGCGACCGAGGCGCTCACCGAGATGTGCCACGCGGTGGTGCGGCACGTGCTCGCCGGCGGCCCGTCGATGCTGGCGCAGTTCGCCCTGCCACTGCGGGCGTTCGACTACATCAAGGCGTCGTACGAGGGTCACGAGCCGTCCATCTACGGCCGTTTCGATCTGTCGTACGACGGGCTGACCCCACCGAAGATGCTCGAGTTCAACGGGGATACGCCGACGGGGTTGCTGGAGACCTCGGTCATCCAGTGGTACTGGCTGCGCGACGTGATGCCGTCGACCGACCAGTGGAACTCGGTGCACGAGCGACTCGTCGCCGCGTGGAAGAAGGTCGGCCGGCCGCGCATCCACTTCGCGCACCTCGGCGAGGAGTC
>JAVEEB010000429.1 GCA_030840665.1 Frankiaceae bacterium
AACGTGGCCGGCCCCAACGTGCAGACGATCTTGGCTCGCCGAGACACGTGCGTCCTCCTGTGCATTGCCGTACAGACATCCGACTTCGTGGACAACCTATCGGCGGACCACCACGCATCGATGAACCCCGCGCGAACAGCGAGTTACATGGGTCGGTCGGTAGGCCTGACCGGCGAGGGCAGCAACGTCTCGCCCATCAGGTACGTGTCCACGGCTGCGGCGCACGACCGTCCCTCCGCGATGGCCCACACGATCAGCGACTGGCCGCGGCCCATGTCGCCGGCCACGAACACGCCGTCGACATTGGTCGCCCACGACTGGCCACGGGCCACGTTGCCGCGAGCGTCGAGGTCCACGCCGAGCCCGTCGAGGAGCGGTCCGCGTTCCGGGCCGGTGAAGCCCATCGCCAGGAAGACGAGGTCGGCCGCCAGGTCGGTCTCCGTCCCGGCGACCTTCTCGAACTTGCCGCCGGCCATCGAGACCTCGTGCAGGCGCAGCGAACTCACGCGTCCGTCGTCGGTGCCGACGAAGCACTCGGTGTTGACGGCGAACATGCGCTCGCCGCCCTCCTCGTGCGCGCTGGACGTGCGGTACATCAGCGGCCACTGCGGCCACGGCGTGACCTCGGCGCGCTGCTCCGGCGGGCGCGGCATGATCTCCAGCTGCGTCACGGAGGCCGCGCCCTGGCGGTGGGCGGTGCCGAGGCAGTCGGCGCCGGTGTCACCGCCGCCGATGATGATCACGTGCTTGTCGAGGGCGTCGATCGGCGTGGACTCGAGCTGCCCGAGAGCGACCTTATTGGCGGGCGTCAGGTATTCCATCGCGAGGTGGATGCCCGCGAGCTCGCGCCCCGGGACGGGCAGGTCGCGCCCTGCGGTCGCTCCCCCGGACAACACGATGGCGTCGTACGACGAACGCAACTCTTCGGCGGTGACGTCGACGCCGACGTTGACGTTCGTCCGGAACTCGGTGCCTTCGGCCCGCATCTGGTCGAGGCGCCGATCGAGCACGCCCTTTTCCATCTTGAACTCGGGGATGCCGTAGCGCAGCAGCCCGCCGATGGCGTCGGCCCGCTCGAAGACGACGACGTCGTGGCCGGCGCGCGTGAGTTGCTGCGCGGCGGCGAGGCCGGCCGGGCCGGACCCGACGACGGCGATCCGCTTGCCGGTGCGGACGGCGGCCGGCTGCGGGGCCAGGCCGAGGGCCCAAGCCTTCTCGGCGATCGTCACCTCGACCTGCTTGATCGTCACCGGGTCGGCGTTGATGCCGAGGACGCACGCGGCCTCGCACGGCGCCGGGCACAGGCGCCCGGTGAACTCCGGGAAGTTGTTGGTCGCGTGCAACCGCTCGCTCGCGCCGGCCCAGTCCTCGCGCCAGACGAGGTCGTTCCACTCGGGGATGATGTTGCCGAGCGGGCACCCTTGGTGACAGAACGGGATGCCACAGTCCATGCAACGCCCCGCCTGCTTCTGCAGGTGCTCCTGGGCGAACGGCTCGTAGACTTCGCGCCAGTCGCGCAGGCGGATGTCGACGGGACGGCGCGTCGGCGTCTCGCGGGGGGTCGTCAGGAACCCCTTCGGGTCAGCCATTGACGGCCTCCATAACAGCCTGTTCCACAGAAACCCCTCGCTGGCGCGCATCGGCCATCGCGGCCAGCACGCGCTTGTAATCCCTCGGCATGATCTTGGTGAAACGACGGACGTTGGCGTCCCAGTCGGCGAGCAGCGTGCGGGCAACGGCCGAGTCGGTCTCGACCAGGTGCTTCGCGACGATCTCGCGGACCCACAGGCGGTCGTCGTCCTCGAGGGTTTCGAGGTCGACCATCTCCGCATTGACGCGCTGGACGGGCAGGTCGAGGACGTACGCGACACCACCGGACATGCCGGCCGCGATGTTGCGCCCGATGTCGCCGAGGATGACGACCCGGCCGCCGGTCATGTATTCGAGCGCGTGGTCGCCGACGCCTTCGACGACGGCCGTCGCGCCGGAGTTGCGGACGCAGAACCGCTCACCGACCACGCCGCGGAAGAACGCCTCGCCACCGGTCGCGCCGTAGAGGAGCACGTTGCCGGCGATGATGTTGCGCTCCGCGTCGAACTGCGCGTCGACCGGCGGCCGCACGACGATCCGCCCCCCGGACAGACCCTTGCCGGTGTAGTCGTTGGAGTCGCCGTACAAGCGAAGCGTGATGCCCTTCGGCACGAACGCGCCGAACGACTGGCCCGCCGACCCGGTGAACGTCACGTCGATCGTGTCGTCCGGCAGGCCGTCGCCGCCCCAGCGCTTGGTGACCTCGTGGCCGAGCATCGTGCCGACCGTGCGGTTCACGTTGCGGACGGGCAGTTCGAGGCGCACGTGGGTGCCCTCGTTGAGCGCGCCTTCGGCGAGCTGGATCAGCGTCTGGTCGAGCGCCTTGTCGAGGCCGTGGTCCTGCGTCTTGGTGTTGCGCAGGGACTGCGTGCCGTCCGGGTTCGGGGACGTCGGCACGTGCAGGATCGACGAGAGGTCGAGGCCGGAGGCCTTCCAATGCTCGACGGCGCGCCGGATCTCGAGCACTTCGGCATGCCCGACCGCGTCCGCGATGGTGCGGAAACCAAGCTGTGCAAGGAGTTCGCGCACTTCCTGAGCGATGAACTCGAAGAAGTTGACGACGAATTCCGGCTTGCCGGCGAAGCGCTCGCGGAGCACGGGGTTCTGCGTCGCGACACCGACCGGGCAGGTGTCGAGGTGGCAGACCCGCATCATGATGCAGCCCATCACAACCAGCGGTGCCGTCGCGAAACCGAACTCCTCGGCGCCGAGAAGCGCACCCACGATGACGTCCCGGCCCGTCTTGAGCTGGCCGTCGACCTGCACGACGATGCGGTCGCGAAGGCCGTTCAGCAGCAGGGTCTGCTGGGTCTCGGCGAGGCCGAGCTCCCACGGTGAGCCGGCGTGCTTGATGGACGTCAGCGGTGAGGCGCCGGTGCCGCCGTCGTGGCCCGAGATGAGCACCACGTCGGAGTGCGCCTTCGCGACGCCGGCCGCAACCGTGCCGACGCCGACCTCGCTGACGAGCTTCACGTGGACGCGCGCCGACGGGTTGGCGTTCTTCAGGTCGTGGATGAGCTGCTTGAGGTCTTCGATGGAGTAGATGTCGTGGTGCGGCGGCGGTGAGATGAGGCCGACGCCCGCGGTGGAGTGGCGCGTCTTGGCGATCCACGGATACACCTTGTGGCCGGGCAGCTGGCCGCCTTCACCGGGCTTCGCGCCTTGCGCCATCTTGATCTGCAGGTCGTCCGCGTTCGTCAGGTATTCGCTCGTCACGCCAAACCTGCCGGACGCGACCTGCTTGACCGCGGACCGCTTCGAGTCGCCGTTGGGCTCCGGGGTGAAGCGCTCCGGGTCCTCGCCGCCCTCGCCCGTGTTGGAGCGCCCGCCGATGCGGTTCATCGCGATCGCGAGGGTCTCGTGCGCTTCCGCGCTGATCGACCCGTAGCTCATGGCGCCCGTGTTGAAGCGCTTCATGATCTCGCTGATCGGCTCGACCTCGTCGATCGGGACCGGGGTGCGGTCCTTGAACTCGAAGAGCCCGCGCAGGGTCGCGAGTGTCTCGGCCTGGTTGTCCACGGCGCGCGTGTATTCCTTGAAGATCTCGAACTTGCGGGTGCGCGTCGCGTGCTGCAACTTGAAGATGGTTTCCGGGTTGAACAGGTGGTACTCGCCTTCGCGACGCCACTGGTATTCGCCGCCGGTCTCCAGCGGCCGGTACGCGCGCTCCGTCGCGTTCTCCGGCCACGCGAGCTTGTGGCGCGCCGCAACTTCCCGCGCGAGCACGTCCAGGCCGATGCCGGACAGCTGGCTCGTCGTACCAGGGAAGAACTCGTCGACCAGGTCGTGGGAGAGGCCGATGGCCTCGAAGACCTGAGCACCCGTGTACGACGCGACGGTGGAGATGCCCATCTTGGACATCACCTTCAGGACGCCCTTGCCGGCCGCCTTGATGTAGTTCTTGACCGCCGTGTACGCGTCGATTCCGCCCAGGCGGCCGCTCGTCGCGAGGACCTCGACGGACTCGAGCGCCGCGTACGGGTTGACCGCGGCTGCGCCGAAACCGACCAGGAGCGCGAAGTGGTGGACCTCGCGCGCATCGCCGGTCTCGACGACGAGACCGACGGTCGTGCGGGTCTTCTCGGTGATGAGGTGGTGGTGCACGGCCGACGTGAGCAGCAGCGACGGGATCGGCGCGAGGGTCGCGTCGGACCCGCGGTCGGACAGGACGATCAGGCGGGCGCCGTTCGCGATCGCCTCGCTCACCGTGCGGCGGACCTCGTCCAGGGCGTG
>JAVEEB010000430.1 GCA_030840665.1 Frankiaceae bacterium
CGCTGGTGCTCACCGGCGATGGGCGGGTCGTCGCGCTCGACGGCAAGGTGACGCTCGACGAGAACGCCTCGATGCGCCACCCCGAGTTCGAGGCGTACGTCGACCACTCCGCCGACGACCCGCTCGAGCAGGCCGCGAAGGCCAAGAACCTCAACTACGTCAAGCTCGACGACGGCTCCGTCGGCATCATCGGCAACGGCGCGGGGCTCGTCATGTCGACGCTGGACGTCGTCGCGTATGCGGGCGAGGAGTTCGGCGGCGTGAAGCCGGCCAACTTCCTCGACATCGGCGGCGGCGCGTCGGCGCAGGTCATGGCAGACGGCCTGTCGATCGTGCTCGGCGACCCGGACGTGAAGGCCGTCTTCGTCAACATCTTCGGCGGCATCACCCAAGGCGACGAGGTCGCGAACGGCATCATCCAGGCGGTCTCACTCCTCGCGGCGGCAGGCACCCCGGTGACGAAGCCTCTCGTCGTACGACTGGATGGAAACCGCGCTGAAGAAGGACGGGCGATCCTGCGCGAATCCGCACTCGACGTCGTACGACCGGTGGACACGATGGACGGCGCGGCACGGCTCGCTGCCGAACTTGCGGCGAAGGGCTGATCGGCACATGGCTATCTGGCTGAACGAGGACTCGAAGATCGTCGTACAAGGAATTACGGGCGGCGAGGGTACGAAGCACACCCGGCGCATGCTGGCGTCCGGTGCGGCCGTCGTCGCGGGCACCAACCCGCGCAAGGCAGGCACGGACGTGGACGGCGTGCCCGTCGTGGCGACCGTCGCCGAAGCGATGAGTGTGTACGGGGCGAACGTCTCGGTCGTGTTCGTGCCGCCGGCGTTCGCGAAGGCCGCCGTCATCGAGGCGATCGACGCGGGCATCGAGCTGTGCGTCGTCATCACCGAGGGCATCCCGGTGCACGACTCGACGGCCTTCTGGGCACACTGCATCGCCAAGGGCAACAAGACGCGGATCATCGGGCCGAACTGCCCCGGCATCGCCTCGCCCGGGGTCTCGAACGCCGGCATCATTCCCGCCGACATCACGACGCCGGGCCGCATCGGGCTGGTCAGCAAGAGCGGCACGCTGACATACCAGCTCATGTACGAGCTGCGGGAGTTCGGGTTCTCGACCGCCGTCGGCATCGGCGGCGACCCCGTCATCGGCACGACGCACATCGACTGCCTGCAGGCCTTCCAGGACGACGAGGGCACCGACGCGATCGTGATGATCGGTGAGATCGGCGGCGACGCGGAGGAGCGCGCGGCCGACTACATCGCCGAGCACATCACCAAGCCGGTCGTGGCGTACATCGCCGGGTTCACGGCGCCGGTGGGCAAGACGATGGGCCACGCCGGCGCCATCATCTCGGGCTCGGCCGGCACCGCGCAGGCGAAGCAGGACGCTCTCGAGAAGGTCGGCGTGAAGGTCGGCAAGACGCCGTCCGAGACCGCGAAGCTCATGGCGGAAGTCATGCGCTCGCTGTAAGAGTTGGCTTTCAGGCGGCTGATCCCAGCGCACCCGAGGTTCAGTTCGCCGCGTTAGAGACTGGCTCCCACGTCGACTCGAGCTGAGCGCCGGTCATCGCGTCGACGAACGTCCATTCGACGCACTGGGTGGGGCGATTCAGCGTGGGAGTCGGCCCGCGGGGCGCTGGCACCGGTCCTGTGTAGAGGCAGCCGCTGTTCTCGGTGAACGCGTAAACGGCGGCGTCGTCCCAGCGCTGGAAGGTCAACGTTCCGAAGGCTGCGTGCATCTGCGGGGGTAGCGAGTCCTGCGGTGAGCCAAGGGTCTGGGTGAACGCATGCCACGCCTGGTCACTCGTGAGGACATGTTGACCGGCTGGCTGTGCCAGCGGGAGGAACCGTTCGCCGTCGCGAAGCACGACAACGGACCCGTCCTTCGACAGGACAGCGTCCGGTGTGGTGGTGGCGGCTCCCGGACCGTCGGAGCTGACGTAACCTGCTTCGGGGCTGGCCGCGATCGGTGCCGACCCGGGGTGCCCGACCTGACGCGCGCAGGCCGTCACGACAAGAAGGGTCGCCCCCACAACGGCCGCGGCCAAGCTGACTCTCACGCCGCTCTGACGCGCCAACGGGCGCGACAGTTCCCCTGCCGGCAACCCTGGCCCGGCGTGGTCGCCGTACAAGAAGCTGATCGTTTGCCGACACGCCCCCGATGTGAACGACAGCGGCGAAACCGTCGAGCACTCTAAGACGGATGAGCTCCGCGACCCTGACTCGAGACCGGCCGGCCCCCGTCGCCCCTGAGGCGCGGGGGAGCGTCGTGCTCGCGGGGATCGCCGCGGCCGCCTGGGTCGTCGCGCTGACGTGGGCGGCGATCGTCGGGCTGGCGATCGTGGGCTGGTCCACGGCCGGGTCGACGGCCAACTCCGCGACCGCGACGCGCCTGGGTTCCCAGCTGTGGTTGCTCGTGCACCACGTCGAGCTGCAGCTGTCCGGTCCCGGTGGTGGGTCGGTCACGTTCGCGCCGCTGGGCCTGACGATCGGCGTGGTCGCGCTCATGTACCGCGGCGGCATCGTCGCCGCCCGGTCGTCCGGGGCACGCACCCTGGCGGATTGCGCCCGCACCGCCGGGGCGTTCGCCCTGCCCTACGCGACAGTCGCCGTCGTCGTCGCCGGCGCCTCCCGCACGGCCGGCGTGAGCGCTTCCGTCTGGCAGGCGGCCGTCTTCCCCGGTGTGCTGGCCCTGGCCGTCACGTGGGTTGCGGCGGTCCGCCACGCCGGCGTACAAGCTGAGGCCTTTGTACGGGTCCCGGTGAGCGTCCGGATCGTCGCTCGCGGGGTCCTGCGGTTGACGCTGTTGTGGATCGCCCTCGGCCTCGTCCTCCTCGTCGTCGCCGCATCGTTGAGCGCGGGCCGGGTCGACGCGCTGATCGCGGGCACCCACGCCGGGACCGTCGGGACCGCGATCCTGATGCTGGCGACCCTCGCCTTCGCGCCGAACGGGGCGGTGTGGGCCGGGTCCTACGCGATCGGCGGCG
>JAVEEB010000197.1 GCA_030840665.1 Frankiaceae bacterium
ATGAGCGCCCGTGATACCCCCGTTGCTGTCGCGGCTTCGGGTGGGGACGGGTACAAGGCGCTGTATCAGGTTCATTTCCGCGGCCTGGTGCAGCTTGCGACGCTGCTGGGTGCGGACGACCCGGAGAACGTCGTGCAAGAGTCGTTCGTTCGGCTGCAACGGAACGAGGCTCAGCTGCGGGACGTGGGGGCAACCGTCGCGTATCTGCGGGCCACGGTGTGCAACGTGTCGCGTTCGCGTGTGCGGCATCTGGTGCTCGCGCGGCGATATGCCAGCCGGTTACTGCGTCCGGGGGACGCGTCCGTTGAACAGACCGCCGTGATGCACGAGGACCACCGTGAAGTGCTCGCCGCGTTGGAACGGTTGCCGCGCCGCCCGCGGGAGGTGTTGGTGCTCCGTTACTGGAGCGAGCTCTCTGAGGCCGACATTGCCACCACCTTGGGGATATCGCCTGGGTCCGTGAAGTCGTACGCATCCCGCGGACTCGCCGCGATCGAAAAGCAACTAGGGAGACTGTCGTGACGACCACCGAGGACCGCCTCCGCGCGGCGTTGCACGCACGCGCCGAGCTCGTGTCTGTCCCCGCGCATCGCGGGCAGCCGGCAGCGCCTCAACCGCGCGGCCGGCGCGTACTCGTCGCCATCGCGACGGCGGCGACGGTGGCGGCGATTGTGACCATCGTGACAGTCACTCTGCACGTCAGTTCTCCGCCTGATCCGGGAGAGACCTTGGGCGGTACGGGGACTGTGCAGCCGATTAGCGGATCACCACTGACTCGCCGCGAGCTAGCCAGCGCCGCCTGGACGGGCAGCAGCTTGCTGATCTGGGGAGGGAAACCGTTCGCGACCCAAACTGGCCTAGCGCCCACTCTGACCGACGGTGCCGTGTACGACCCGGTGACAGACAGCTGGCAGCCGGCGCCGAACAATCCCGCCACCTCCGCCCCCAGCCTCGCGTCCGCAACCGTGACCGTCGGATCCATCGTCTACACGTTCGGTGTGCAACAGCAGTCAGACAACGGCGGGTTCGACGCAGTGTCTGCCCGCTTTGACCCGGCGACGACCAAGTGGTCGACGCTTGCCGCCCCGCCCCTGTGCGCCACAGCGGCGGCGGTTGTGGGCGAGCGCATCAATGTCGCCGGATTCATTTGCAGCTCAATGGCGGGAACACGCGTTCCGGTCTGGGCGACCTACGACACTGCCAGCGGTCAGTGGAGCACCGGCGTGCAACCCCCGCCGACTGACGCCCGCCAGCTCCTCATCTGGCACGGCGGGATCCTAGCCGTCGGCTTCTACGGGCAATGTGAATTCCTCGCTCCGGGCGCGAGTAGCTGGACCGGGCTTCCCCCGGTGCCCGACGCGGACATCACCGGAAGCATGGATCCCGGCATGTCGCCTCCTAAGGTGGCCGTCGGAGTTCTCGGTGACCGGTTGATTGCCGTCACCCGAGTGCGGACCGCTGAGAAATTGAGTCACATCTACGCGTGGGACGATCGAACGGCCACCTGGGGAGTCCCCGTCAGCGTTGCCCATGACGGGCCCGCGGACTGGCATTGGGCAGTGACAACCGATCGGATCGCCTGGATCGCCGATGGTGGACTCGTCTGGATAGACAAATTCCTCACTCCGAATTTCGTCTCCTCGCCGGGCGTTTCAAGTACGGACGGGGCCGCGCCGACGCTGACATTCCTCGGCTCGAACACAGTCGCCTACTGGGGCCTTCGGGTAACCGGCGAACCGACGAACACAGGGCTGCTGTTTCACCTGCCCTCCACCGGCCGCTGACCTGTACGCATGGTTCCACACGCGGCCACCCACACGTGGCAATCAGCGCTACCGGGTCTACCTCCCCGCCGCCTCGGACAGGGCGACCGGTGCGAACCTCGCCGTTACCAGCACCACCATGCTCGTGGGAGTCCGCTGATTGTCAGGAGGCGCCAGCCCCACGCTGAACGAGCAGTGTGATTTGCGAACGCAGCATCCTCTTGACATCACGTTCACGGCTTCTGCACAGGCACTGCTTAACGTCGATGGCATGCCGAAACAGCCGCCGCAGCTAGCTCGTAGCCGCTCTAGTCCGGCACGTCCGTCGGCCGCTGTCGCGGTCGGATGGCTGGCCCTGAGTGTCGCGGTGCTGACGTCCGTAATCGTCGTCACCAGTATCCGGTCGGCGTACCTCCGTCTCGGGCTGGACAGGCGGCAGGGGATGTCGTGGATGGAGTTGTACGCCACCACCGCGGTCGTCTCGGGCTGGCTGGCCCTCGTGCTCCTGCGCTGTCCGCGGATGCTTAAGGTGCTGCTCGCAGTGGCTTTCGTCCTGCAGTTCCTGTTCGTCGGGTGGGTAGCGGGGCACGACGGCGCATGCGTGTTCGGCTGCGGGCCCTACATCGTCCGGGACAACTCTGCGTCGCCGCGACCCGCGCAGTCCGCGGAGAGCAGCGGTCCACTCGTCACCGTCTACCGGTATACGTGCTGCGCGACGGCCGATGTGGACCGCGACTATCACGCCGGCGACACTGTCGTCCTCCACTGGTCGGCCGTGGTTGGGACGACGCCGGCGCACGACCGCCTCTTGACTCTCGGCGCCGGGTTGCTCGGGCCGTTCGCGGTCGGGGAAACGGCACAATCTCTTGCGCCGCTGCACGACGGTCATGTCAAGGTCAAACTCGCCGGGACCCACGCCGACGTGACTCTCTCCACAGGCGGCGCCCCGGTGATCCGCATCGCCATTCCGACCGGCACTCCGCCGGGCTATTACTCGCTCGAGACCGGAGCGGAGCCGGCAGCCGGTGACCCCTGCTGGGCTGAGCAAAACTGCGAAGAAGCGCTGCAAAACGCGCCCCTGGTCGTTCGCGTCACCAGCTGAGCCCGTCATACGCCGATCGAGCGCTCCGCGCCCCGTCGCTTAGGGGTCAGGCGTGGGAGAGCCAGGTCTCGAGGTTGGCTCGCTTGTGAGCCAGGAGCAGCTTGCCGCGACGTGTTAGGCAGGGCCGCGCGGATGCATCGATCGCGAGGATGCTCTTGTCACGGATCAGAATGTGGATGGCTTGACCGAAGGGCTGGTTGCTGGCGCGTCCCACTCTGAACTCTTCAATGTCCGACCTGGTCAGTTTCTTGGTCGTGAACTGGTTCCGAACTGTCAGCGAGTCGCCCTCCACGATGGCGGAAACTCGGAAAAGCCTATAAGTCACTGTGCTGCCGAAGGCGAGCATGACCCCTGGAACGACCGCGACGGCAGACTTGTGGACGAGGCCTCCGACGAATCCGACCAACACGGCCCCGCACCAAAATGTGCCGAACACGGCGACGTACACGCGCATCGCGCGAGGCTGCCTGATGGAGGGGTCGGCCTGGGACGCATTCGAAGCGGGGACCACAGCCCAAGCATGGCACGGTCGCACAGCGTTCGTGCGCTGAACTAACGGCCGCCGGATCTCAGTTCAGAGTCGCCCTGGTCCATCCATTCACGCCGTCATACGGCGAATAGGCCACGTGCTGTGGATAAGTCTTGGGGTCATGCCCGGTGACTCGCTAGCGTGGCGCTGGTGCGCATGACTCTCACGGCCGTCGACGGGGTGAGCGGCGCCCGCGAGGACGTGCTGTTGGACCTCGATGAGGGGTCGTCGTCGGGCCTGGCGATCCAGTCGCTGGCGCACCGGTTGGGCGTGGATCCGGCCCGCGCGTACATCGACGGTGTGCTCCTCGATCCGGCACAGACCGTTCCTGAATCCCGCCTCCGTGACGGCTGCATCGTCAGTTTCGGCACCGCGGCGGGATGCGTGCCGACCGAGCCGGCCGGGGTCGTGGAGCTGCGCATCGTCGGCGGGCCGGATGCGGGCCTCGTCCATCGGCTCGCGCCGGGCGAGTACGACGTGGGGGCCGCCGCCGATTGCGGAGTCGTCCTGCGGGCTCCGGGTGTGGTGTCGCACGAGTTCGTGCTCGCGGTCGCCTCCGACGGTCGCTGCGCTCTGACCCCCTATGACAACAAGGCCGTTGCGATCGAAGACCGCGAGGTGTGCGCGCCCGTCGAGTGGGTGCCTGGCCAGGTCGTCGACCTCGGATCGGTCCTGCTCGAGTTGGCCGTGCCGACCGCCCGCGACGCCGCCCTCGTGGTGTCCCCGGACGGCACCGGCCTCGACTACAACCGGCCGCCACGGCTGCACCCGCCGGCGCGCGCAACGACCTTCCGGCTGCCGCCCGAACCACGCGAGGTCGACAAGCGGCCGCTGCCTCTGGTGATGGCGATCGTGCCGCTGATCGGCTCCGTCGCGATGGCCGTGTCGATGCACCAGCCGCAGTACCTGCTGATGGGGCTCCTCAGCCCCGTCGCGTTGCTGGCCAACTACTTCAGCGACCGCAAGCGCGGACGCCTTTCGTACCGTAAGCGCCTGGCCGACTATGGCGCGCACAAGCAGCGCATCGAGCAGGAAGTCCAAGCGGCGCTCGCGATTGAGAGAGTTGCGCGCCGCGCCGACTGCCCCGACCCGGCGGAGCTGTTGCTCACAGCGGTCGGCCCCCGGCGGCGGTTGTGGGAGCGCCGGCGGCACGACCCCGACTACCTCGTTCTGCGCGTCGGCACGGGCGACGTGCCGAGCGACGTCACGGTGGAGGACCCGGCGCAGGATGACCACCGCCGCGAGCAGCACCCGGTCGCACACGCCGTGCCGGTCTCCGTGTCGCTGCGCGAGCGGGGCGTGCTCGGCATCGCCGGGCGCGGACCGCTGGCGACCGCCGTCACCCGCTGCCTCGTGGCGCAGGTAGGGGTCTTGCACAGTCCACGCGACGTGCAGCTATGCCTGCTGACGGATTCGGCGTCGCGGGGCGACTGGGAGTGGGTGCGCTGGCTGCCGCACACCCGGCCCGCGGATGGCCAGGACACCGTGGCGTTGATCGGCTCGGACAACGAGTCGGTGGGTCGCCGGATCGGGGAGCTCGTCGCCATGGTGACGGCACGCCGGGACGCAATGCGCGAGGCCGCCACCGTCACCTTCGCGAACGATGTTGTCGTCATCCTTGACGGCGCTCGCCGGCTGCGCTCGCTGCCCGGCGTCGCGCAACTGCTTCGCGATGGTCCCGCAGTGGGCATCTTCGTCATCTGCCTGGACGCAGACGAGCGGCTGCTGCCGGAGGAGTGCCAGGCTGTCGTCACCGTCGGCGCGAACGGTCGGCTGCAGCTACGGCAGATGCGTGCCCAGACCGTCGCCGACGTCCGTCCCGACGACGTGCCGGACGGATGGGCCGAGCGGGTCGCGCGGGCGCTGGCGTCGATCCGCGACACCAGCGCCGACGAGAGCGGCGGGTCGATCCCGTCGTCGAGCCGCTTGCTCGACGTGCTCTCCCTCGACCCGCCGACGGCCGCGGGCATCGCCGCTGGCTGGCTGGCCGGCGGCCGGTCGACGGAGTTCGTCATCGGCGAAGGTATGGACGGCGCCTTCAGCCTGGACCTCTCGCGCGACGGGCCGCACGCGCTGATCGCCGGTACCACCGGCTCCGGAAAATCCGAGCTGCTTCAGTCGATCGTGGCGTCCCTCGCGGTTGCCAACCGGCCGGACGCGATGACGTTCGTCCTCGTCGACTACAAGGGCGGCAGTGCATTCAAGGATTGTGTACGGCTGCCGCACACGGTCGGGATGGTGACCGACCTCGATACGCACCTCGTCGGGCGCGCTCTCGAGTCGCTGTCCGCGGAGCTGCGTCGCCGCGAGCACATGCTGTCGGGGGTCGGCGCGAAGGACATCGAGGACTACGTCGTCCTCATGCGCGGCAACTCCGCATTGGCGCCTCTGCCCCGGCTGCTCATCGTGATCGACGAGTTCGCCTCGATGGTGCGCGACCTGCCGGATTTCGTGACAGGGCTCGTCAATATCGCGCAGCGCGGGCGGTCGCTCGGGATTCACCTCATCCTGGCGACGCAGCGCCCGTCGGGTGTCGTCTCACCGGAGATCCGGGCCAACACGAACCTGCGCATCGCGTTGCGAGTCACGGATGCGAGCGAGAGCACCGACGTCATCGGGACCGCGGACGCGGCCCGGATCGCCAAGTCGACGCCGGGGCGGGCCTATGCCCGGCTGGGGCACGCCTCGTTGCTGCCCTTCCAGAGCGGGCGGGTCGGGGGCCGCCGACCGGGCGCCGTGACGCGCACCATCGCCGAACCCTTCGTGGTGCCGCTGGATGTCGCCGCATTGGGTCGGCCTGTGCCTGTCCGTCCGGCGGTGCGCAACGACGATGAGGCGGAGACCGACCTGACCGCCGTTGTGGAGGCGATCTGCGCCGCGAACGCTGAGCTCAACCTCGAGCCGCAACACAGTCCCTGGCTGGCGGCGCTGACGACGACCGTCGCCGTAGCTGACCTTGCCGTTGATCGCGCGCCGGCCGGGCTGTTGGCGCCCGTGCCTTACGGCCTCGAAGACCTGCCAGCGGAGCAACTCCAGAGGGCAGCGTGCGTGGACTTCGCGACGTTCGGGCACCTGCTCGTCGCGGGCGCGCCACGTACGGGCCGGTCGCAGTTGTTGCGCACGATTGCCGGGTCGGTCGCGAGGCTTCATGAGGTGGCCGACGTCCACCTGTACGGCATCGACTGCGGCAACGGCGCGTTGTTGCCCGTCGCCGACCTGCCGCACTGCGGGGCCGTCGTATCGCGGACGCAGCCGGAGCGAGCCCGCCGCGTCATTTCGCGACTCGTCGCCGAGGTCGCCCGGCGGCAGGAAATCCTCAGCAGGTCAGGGGTTTCTGACATCGGGGAGCAGCGGGCGTCGAGCGCGCAGGGTGAGCGGTTGCCGCACATCCTGGTGTTGCTGGACCGCTGGGAGGGCTTCGTGTCGACCCTCGGCGAGTTGGATGGCGGTGCGCTCACCGACGCCATGATGCAGCTGCTCCGCGAAGGGGCCACCGTTGGCGTGCATTGCATCATCGCCGGCGATCGCACCGTGCTGTCGAGCCGCATCGCGGCGATGAGCGAAGACCGCCTGACCTTCCGGATGGCCGACCGCACGGACTACACGCTCGCGGCGCTCAGTCCCCGGTCCCTGCCAGACGATCCGCCGCCCGGTCGCGCGTTCCGCGCCGAGAGCGGCCGGGAAATCCAGGTGGCGCTGCTTGACGCCGACAACAGTGGGGCCGGTCAGGCGGCGGCCTTGCGGGACATCGGGGTCGAGGCGAACGAACGCGAGCCCGACTTACCGCGTTCCCTGCGGCCGTTCCGGGTGGAGGTCCTGCCTGCGCGGCTGGGCTACGCGGCGGCGGCGGAGCTCGTCGAGGAGCCGACCCGGCTCTGGGGTCTGGTCGGCGTCGGCGGGGACGAGTGGGCCGCGTACGGGGCGGATCTCGCGCGGACGCCGACGTTCATCGTGGGCGGCGCGCCGCGCTCCGGCCGCAGCGGTGTGCTGCTGACGATGGCGGTGTCGTTGCTGCGGTCAGGCGTTTCCCTGGTGCTGGCCACGCCGAAGCCGTCGCCGCTCCGCGAGCTGACCGGTCATCCCGGCGTGATCGCCTCGTACGAGGGCGCACACCTGCCGAGTGAGTTGGCGTCCGTGCTCGAGTCCGCGATCGCGCCTGTCGTCGTGCTTGTCGACGATGCCGAGCTCTTGAAGGACTGCGCCGCCGGAGATGTCCTGCGCGAGCTCGTACGCCATGGTTCCGAACGGTCGCAGGCGGTGGTCATCGCCGGCAGCACCGACGACATGTGTACGGGCTTCAGCGGCTGGCAGGTCGACATGAAGCGCGGCCGCAGCGGCATTCTTCTGTCACCGCAGGGAATCGGCGACGGCGACCTGATCGGCGTACGACTCCCGCGAAGCGTGATCGGCGGCGCCGTCACACCGGGGCGCGGCTACCTCCACGCCGGAGACGGAGACCTCACGACTGTGCAAGTTCCGTTGACTGTGGCGACCGACATCGAGGACTTACATGACGCTGCCCCCCGCGCCGGCGGGCGCGAGGGGCAGCGACAGCTATGCGTCCGGCGGACAGGACGTCGGCCGTGGCATTCGCAGGCAGGTCGGTGTCGGGGCTTCACCGAACACGCGGGCGATGTACTGCGACGCGACAGGGTTGAGGTAGTACGGCGGTGGCGCGTTACCGAGCCGGGTGTCGTACGTGTACGCCTTCAGATATCCCGTGCCGGTCGCTCCTCCCTGCCCGACGATGCCCCGATATTTCTGCGCGATGGAGCCAAAGACGTTGAGGTGGCCGAGCGAACTGCCATACGAATACGCCTGCACGCTCACGTCGTGCGTGAGAGACAGCAGCGCTGCCTGAATATTGATGTCCTGCTTGGGTGCCGTGTTGTACGCCCAGGGTCGCGAGGTGTTGCTCAGCCGGTTCATGTCTCCCCACTGGTCACACACGTCCGGGTTCGGGTTCGTGTTGACGCGGGTGCACTGGATCGGGTGGTAGACCTTAACGGCGCCACCGGCGACGAGGCCTAGAGTGTCGTTGGCGTTGACGCTCGTGCCGTTCGCGTACGTGATGTCATCGGTGAGGATGATGTCGTTGTCCACCCCGACCGTCACGCGGCCATTGACGACGCCGTTGACGAAAACTGTCCCGTTGGAGCAGTTGTAGTCGCCGTAGTCTGCGTTGATGTCGTAGCCGAACTTGTTGCTTGTCCCGGACGGCAAGTAGCGGGGATATCCGCCGATGTCGCCATCCCCACAGGGGGTGCTAGCCCCAGCCAGGCTCTGCACGTAGATGACATTGTTCTGGGGGACCGCAATGGTCTCGTACCCACCGGAGGCGGCCGTCGGGAACGGGAGAGTGCCGCACCCGGGGTTGACTGCGGTGGTTTTCGGGCTCCAGACCCTCACCGTGCCGTTGGAGACGAACTCGAGGCGGGTCGGACCCGTGAACATGCAGCCCGGTGCACCGACGGATGTCGCGGCGATCGCCTGATTCTTGAGGTCGATGTTTGCGGGTGGCAGAGTCTTCAGGGCCGCGTACTTGATGCCCTTGGCGAACACAGGGGGGCCGCCATTGGTGCCGTTGTAGCAGTTGGCCTGGGGCGGCGCGACGCCTGCGCCATTCGGGCGGCAGCCCGTGTCCGAGGTCGTGACCAATGCGTTGAAGGTGGGATTTCCGTACGTGGAGATCGTGTCGTTGGAGTGAATTGGTCCGTTGACGACGTCGCCACTAAAGAAGTAGATCGTCCCGCAGCCGGCGTTTCGGCCTTCCCATGCATGAATGTTGCAGTTCGTGTTCGCCCAACTCTGGGACGGGTTGGTCGCTGTCGTGTAGACCATGCGGTTGGCCGGGTCGGCAGACTCGAAGTCCGTGAAGTACATGAAGTCGCCGAAACCTTGCCGGCGAATCGTCGCGCTGATCGTGCGCGTGACGTTCTTGGAGCGCCCGGTGGATGCGAGAAGGATGGTTCCCGCCCCCGTGTACATCGGCGAACTGTCGAACGTGTAGTGGTAACGCGCGCACGACGGAGCGACCGGTGTGGTGGGTGTTGCGGGAGCGCAGGCAACGTTGTTGGCGTCGTTGGCTCCGGCGATCGTGACCCAGCCGATCGGTGTCGTGGACCCATACGAGCAGCCTGTCGGCTGCCCCGTCGGCGGCGGCCCGTTCAAGGCGAGGTTCGTGCAGTCGAGGGTCTTCCAGTACGCCGCGTCGCCGTTGAGCCGGAAGAGGAAGTCGTCCACGCCGGACTGGGCGGCGGACAGTGCAGCCTCGGTGTCCTGCTCCGCGCGAGCGTGCTTCACGGAGACGATCGAGTACTCCGTGAGCATCAGCAGCAAAGCGCTGATGATGATGCCGACACTCATGACGATGATGATGGCGATGCCGTCGTCGCGGCGCGCCGCGTCAAGGCGCCGCTGGATAAACCCGTTTCGCATGGCAGTCCTCATGGTGATGGTGAGACGGAGATCAGCCCGGTCCGTGCGTTGGGCAACTGCACGCGCGCCATGATCGTGGTCGGCTTCGCGGCCGTGAACTTGTTGGAGTTCGCCAGGGTGACATTGACGGCGACCGAATCGATCGAGTTGAGCCCGTAGCTGCCCAGCGAGGCGCCGGCCGACGGCACGAGCTCAGCGGGTGTCTCGTCGTAGTAGTTGAAGAGCGTGAGGCCGGTCGGGATCCCTCGCGCGATGACCAACTGCTGGATGAGGCAGCCAGCGCTGCCGATCGTGCAGGCGTTGTACGTCCAGTTCATTCCGACGCTCGAAGCGTCCGGCGGCTGCGTGGTCTTCATGATGACGTTGACGCCGTTGACGACCATCGTCGCGATCGTGACAAGCGTCGGTCCGTTGGTGGTCGACCCGTTGTTCGTGAAGAATTGGGCCTTGGTCGCCGACGCGTAAGTAAAGGCCGTCGACTGCGACACCGTGCCACTGCAGTTGCCGCAGCTGACCTGGAGCTGGGCGGGTTCGATGGCGGTGCGGATAGCGCGGGTCGTCGCGTCGACCGCCATACGCGCCTGGTCTACGTCATCGATACGCACCTTGAGGCCGGCGACCTGGTTCTGCGTCTTGATGAGCAGGCCCGTGATGAGGGTGATCAGGATGCCGAAGATGACCATGCTCACGAGCAGCTCGATCAACGAGAAGCCATGGTCGCGTGGCTGGTCGCCACGGCGCAGCGCGCGCCGAATCACGGGATCGTCACAATCACGGTCGCGGCAGCGGGAGTGCCAGCCTTCAGGAACATCGTGGATCCGTTAACCACCGTGTTTGGCGGACTCGGCACGACGATTGTCGTCGAGATGCTGGTGGGCGACACCCAGCTGCCCGAGCCGGTTTTCACCCTGAGGTTCCACGAGCCATAGGGCATCGTCACTTTGGTGATGCCGGGCGTCGCCGACGCGGACGTCCCCGTCAACGGCAGGAGCAGCGCTTCGCCGGTCGTCGCGGCACCGTTCGTGGGATCGGGGATGCTCGTGTCGCAGCCCGTCGCATCGTTCAAGGCATAGACCGATGCGCTGTACTGCAAGGCGCCGCTGGACTTTTGAACCGTCATGGTCACTGGCACTCCGCTAATGGTCAAAGTGGTGGCCCCGCCGGCCGGCAGTACGGGTGTCGTCGAGGTTCGCGTGCCACCCACCCCGGGGTATGCCGGGTCGGCGTCGGAGCAGTAGCCGCTCCAGGCGGTGAGGCCACTGGAGAACGGATACACCTTGTTCACGCTGGTCATGGCCGAGTTGCGGTAGCTCTGGTGGCCGACACTGAACAGCGCGTTCTGCAACGTCATGCCCGTCGCGGTTGCCCAGGGAAATTGCGGGGCCGTGGCGTCGAAGTTGACCGTCAGCGTGTTGGCCCACGCATAGTCAAAGGTGTACGAGGTCATGGTGTTCGCCACTACTGACAGCAACTTCGACGGAGCGGGATTCCCCTGCGTGTCCACGTAGACTTGGCCGCCATTTCCGGCCAGCACGGCCGAGTAGTCGCCGGGGGGGACGAAGGCGAACAGGACGCACCCGTCGTTGGACGTCACGCCCGTGTCGTACTGAGCGCCTCCCGGCGAGGTGAGCAGGTTTACGCGAGTGCCAGGCTCGAGCGCGCCCAGGTTGTCCTTGACGAGGATGCGCAAGCTGCCCTGGCCGGCGTCGAAGGTCCCCACGGGCGGTGTCAGAATCGTCGAGTTCATAACGGGTTTGGCGCCGCCCATGTTTCCGCCGTCCCAAGTCACCGTGACCTGGACGAGGAGGTACGCGAGTTGGCCGTTGGTGCCGGACTCACAAGGAGTCTTGACGGAGTTCTGGTACACCCAGTTCGTTTGCAGCGCGACGTTGTAGAGGTGGTTGTCGACCTTGAGCGGTTGGCCGGCGGTGCCTCCGGGCAGCGGGTGCGCGTTGACGACGGCCGAGACGTCTGCCAGCCGCGGATTGGTGTCGATGGTGGCACGGACGAACTCGACTTCGCGGAGCGCGTGGTTGGCTGCTGCCACACGGGTGCGGTCGCCGTTCGTCGTCTTGATGCTCTCGAGCAGCAGGCGCGTAGCAAACAGGGAGATGACCGCGAAGATCATCATCGAGATGATGACCTCGACGAGCGTAAAACCGTCTTCGCCGCGTCTGGCCGACAGTCGTCGCGCACGCACGGGGCTCCCTTCACAGCCCGAGGCAGTCTCGGGCGCACCTGGGTCTGATCTCGGCGCTCCTGGAGTTGCTCTTTAACTACCAGCCGGCGCAATTGGGTGACTCCGGTCGCGCGTTCGGGTGACGCCGACCGCGCATTCGAATGACGCCAATCGGGCGAAGGCGACCGGCGCGACGGACAGGGATCTCCGGCCAACCGGGTGGGCGTCTGTCACGATGGCGGGATGATCACCCGGTACATCGCCTTTCTGCGAGGGATCAACGTCGGCGGGCGGAACGTCAAGAAGGCCGAGTTCGTCGCGCCCTTCGAGGCGGTGGGCTTCTCGGCCGTAGAGACGTTCATCGCGAGCGGCAACGTCATCGCCGTCACGTCGTCGACAACGAAGCCGGCGACTCTCGAGGTGGCGCTTGAGGCCGCGCTGAAGGAGGCGCTCGGTTTCGGCGTCGCCACCTTCCTGCGCTCGGACGCCGAGGTGGCGGCGGTCGCGGCGTACAACCCCTTCCCTGACGTCGTGCGCGACGACCTGCACACCCTCCACGTGACCTTCTTGCGCGCCCCGGCACCGAAGTCCCTGCGCGATGACCTGCTCGCGGCTGCCAACGAGGAGGACCTGTTCGCCTTCGACGGCCGCGAGTTCTACTGGCTGCGACACGGCCGGATGACCGACACCACGCTGCCGAAGGCCGTCGTACGCAAGCTGTCCGTCGGCGGCGAAGGGACGGCGCGCAACATGACGACGGTCCGCAAGCTGGCCGAGAAGTACCCACCTACCTGACCCCCCGCCACAGCCCCGGCGGTGGAGCGCCAGGCCCGAGGCCACATTGCCCGCCAAGTACACGTCGCCCGCCATATAAGGGAGACGGGGACGTGACCCCCCGGCCACGCCCCCGTGCCGGCCAAGGGACCGTTAGGCGAGCCGCGACGCGAGCGAGGTGTCGGCGTCCTCGAACGTCTGGGCCGCGGTGTGCAGGTAGCCGGACATGCCGGTCAGACCCTCGAGCACCTGGCGCACGCCGGTGTTGAACTCCGTGTACGACGCCTCGAACTTGCCCGAGGAGTTGCTCGTGACGTACCCGTTGTGCAGGAGGTTCTCGATTTCGCGCTTGAGGCCGTCGAGCTGGCCGTTGATCTCGTGCTGACCCGCCGTGAGCTTGTTGCCGGCGGTGCGCATCTCCTGGTACGTGACGTTGACGTTCGACATGACGGTCTCCTTCGGCTCCCCCGGTGCCGCAGTCGCGTCCGGGAACGTGGTGTCGTGGTGCTGACGAAGACAGTCGCAGGAATTGCCGGACCCCAAGAAAGTTGTCCACAGGCCCTCGATAGGCTCTGCGCATGTCGCGAGTTGTGGTGGACGTCATGCTCAAGCCCGAGATCCTCGACCCGCAGGGGCAGGCAATCATCGGCGCCCTCGGACGACTCGGCTTCGCCGGCGTCACGAGCGTTCGCCAGGGCAAGCGCTTCGAGATCGAGCTCGACGGCGACGTCGACGACGCCGCTCTTGAGCAGGTACGGCGGCTCGCCGACACCCTGCTCGCGAACCCGGTCATCGAGGACTACTCGGTCCACCTCCAGGCCTGACGGCGCCGGCTGCGGTTGATCGGTGACCGGGCGGGGGATGCCGCGAGGAATGTCGTCTCGCGCCCGGAGGTCACGTACGTGGAGATCAAGGTCAGCCTGTCCCTGCCCCGCGACTCCGTTTCCGTGCCCGTCATCAGGCACCTGACGACCCAGGCCCTGCGCACGCTCGACGTCGCCGAGGACTGCATCGACGACATCGAGATGGCGCTGTCGGAGGCCTGCACCAACGTGCTGCTCCACGCGGCCAGCGGCGACGAATACTTCGTGTCCGCCGGTGTCGACGGGCTCCACTGCGTGCTCGAGGTGATCGACAAGGGCCACGGCTTCGATGCGGCCAGCCTGTCGGCCCTCACGGCGGCCCCTTCCGCGGAACAGGGGCGCGGCATGCACCTCATGAAGCAACTGGTGGACTCGATCACTTTCACCAACCGGGCCGAGGCAGGCACGATCGTCCATATGGAGAAGTGCCTCGAATGGCGCAACGAGGACGCGGTCGGCAGGCGGCTTGTCCACGACGACCGTGAGCTGCCCCCGACTGCGCGGCCTGCGTACGGCTAGGCCCTTCCGGTAGGCTGGGCGCGTTCCCCGACCGCTTGGAGCGCGTCTCTATGACTGCCCGCGTGGGTGTCGTCACCTTTCCCGGCTCCCTCGACGACCGGGACGCTTTGCGTGCGGTCGCCGCCGGCGGCTCCGAGGCCGTGGCCCTCTGGCACGCCGACACGGACCTGAGCGGCGTCGAGGCCGTCGTGCTCCCGGGCGGCTTCTCGTACGGCGACTACCTCCGTTGCGGCGCCATCGCGGCCCAATCGCCGATCGTGCGGTCGATCAAGGCCGCCGCGGCCACCGGGCTGCCCGTCCTCGGGATCTGCAACGGCTTCCAGATCCTCATGGAGTCGCACATGCTCCCTGGCGCCTTGATGCGCAACGAGAAGCTGCATTTCATCTGCCGCGACCAGACGCTCGAGATCGCGAACGCCGGCAGCGCCTGGACGAGCGACTACACCGCCGGCCAGGTCATCCGCATCCCGATCAAGAACATCGACGGGCGGTACGTGGCTGACGAGGACACCCTCGACGAGCTGGAGGCGAACGCGCGGGTCATCGCGTACTACGCCGGCGCCAACCCGAACGGCTCTGCGCGCGATATCGCCGGCATCACCAACGAGGCCGGCAACGTGGTCGGCATCATGCCCCACCCGGAGCACGCGATCGACCCGTTGACCGGCACGAGCGCCGACGGCCTGGGCTTCTTCACGAGCATCCTCAAGCGATTGGTGAACGCATGACCGCGGCGACGACCCCGCACGTCGAGTCGACGCTCGACACCGTCGAGATCGCCACGCAGACGCCCGATCGCCCGCAGCGCTACCGCGAGCTGGGTGTCGCCGACGACGAGTACCTGCGCATCCTGGAGATCCTCGGCCGCCGGCCGACGGACACCGAGCTCGCGATGTACAGCGTGATGTGGAGCGAGCACTGCTCCTACAAGTCGAGCAAAGTGCACCTGCGCCAGTTCGGCGACAAGGCCCCGAAAAGTGAGCGCCTGCTGGTCGGCATGGGCGAGAACGCGGGCGTCGTCGATGTCGGTAACGGCATCGCCGTCACGTTCAAGATCGAAAGCCACAATCATCCCTCGTACGTCGAGCCCTACCAGGGTGCCGCAACCGGCGTCGGCGGCATCATCCGCGACATCTTGACCATGGGCGCGCGGCCGATCGCCGTCATGGACTCCCTGCGTTTCGGCGCCCCCGACGACCCGGACACCAAGCGCCTCGTGCACGGGATCGTCAGCGGCGTCGGTGGTTACGGCAACTGCGTCGGCCTGCCCAACATCGGCGGCGAGGTCGTCTTCGACGCGTCGTACCAGGGCAATCCGCTCGTGAACGCCTTGTGCGTCGGAGTCCTGCCGAGTTCGGGCATCAAGTACGCGAAGGCCGAGGGCACAGGCAACTCCGTCATCCTCATTGGCGCGAAGACCGGCCGCGACGGCATGGGTGGCGCGTCGATCCTGGCCAGCGCGACGTTCGAGGACGACGGCGGCCCGGCGAAGCGGCCGAGCGTGCAGGTCGGCGACCCGTTCACCGAGAAGGTGCTCATCGAGTGCTGCCTCGAACTGTTCGACAAGGACCTCGTCACCGGCATCCAGGACCTCGGCGCGGCGGGCCTCACCTGCGCGACGACCGAGACCGCTGCCGCGGGTGATGGCGGCATGCACATCTACCTCGAGCGGGTCCCGTTGCGCGAAGCCTCGATGGTGCCGCTCGAAATGCTGATGAGCGAGTCGCAGGAACGCATGCTCGCCATCGTCACACCGGAAAACACCCAGGCGGTGCTGGATGTCTGCGCCCGTTGGGGTGCATTGGCGACCGTCATCGGCGAGGTGACCGACGGCACGACGCTGCAGATGACGTGGCACGGCGACCTCGTCGTCGACCTCGAGCCGCGCCCGCTCGCGCACGACGGCCCCGTGTACAACCGGCCGATCGCCAAGCCGACCTGGCTCGATGCGCTGCAAGCCGACTCGGCGTTGCTGCTGAAGCGTCCGACTACGGGCGACGAGCTTCGTGACACGCTGCTGCAGCTCGTCGCCTCGCCCAACCTGTGCTCGCGGTCGTGGGTCACTGACCAGTACGACCGTTTCGTGCTCGGCAACACCGCGCTCGCGCAGCCGGACGACGCGGGCGTCATCCGTCTCGACGAGGTGACCGGCCGCGGCATCGCGTTGGCCACGGACGGCAACGGCCGCTACGGACGGCTCGACCCGTACGCCGGCGCGCAGCTCGCCCTGTCGGAGGCGTACCGCAACGTCGCCGCGACCGGCGCCGAGCCGATCGCCGTCACCAACTGCCTCAATTTCGGTTCCCCGGAAGACCCCGAGGTGATGTGGCAGTTCCAGCAGGCGGTCACCGGCCTCGCGGATGCCTGCCTCGAGCTGGGCACACCCGTCACGGGCGGCAACGTCAGCTTCTACAACCAGACCGGCTCCACCGCGGTCCACCCGACGCCGGTCATCGGCGTCCTCGGCGTGATCGACGACGTGGCACGCCGCCTCGCCAGCGGGTGGCAGGAGGCCGGGCTGCAGATCTGGCTGCTCGGTACGACGCGCGACGAGTTCGGCGGCTCCGAGTGGGCGCACGTCGTTCACGATCACCTCGGGGGTGTGCCGCCCGTCGTCGACCTCGACGCCGAACGGCGCCTCGCCCGCGTGCTGGGTGAGGCCTCCCGGGCGCAGCTCGCCGTCGCGGCGCACGACCTCTCCGACGGTGGGCTCGCGCAGACGCTCGTCGAGTCCTGCCTCAGGTTTGGCGTCGGCGCGACCGTCGCATTGCCGGCCGGCGCGGACGCGTTCGTGAGCCTGTTCAGTGAGTCCGTCGCCCGCGCGATCGTCGCAGTGCCGACTGCGAGCGAGTTGGCCCTCGCGGCTCTTGCAGCGGAGCACGGGATCGCCGCGACGAAGCTCGGGGTCACCGGCGGCGACTGGCTGGTCGTGACGGACCAGTTCACCCTCCCGTTGGACGACCTGAGCGACGCGCACACAGGGACGCTGCCGCGGCTGTTCGGCTGAGCGTGGCCGGCCCGCGCGCGTTCCGTCCGTCGTACGACGACTTGACCCGCGGTTTCCTCGCACAGACTCAGCTGTTGGTCGACACGCTCGCCGCGACCGGCCCCGACGAACCGACGCTGATCCCGGGTTGGCGCACGCGCGAGATGGTCACGCACCTCGTGCGCGGGTTGCGCGTCCTGCTCGATTCACCAGCCACGGGCAAGCGGGCGACGATCGACGTGAACGGCTGGGCCGCGGCCATCCCAGCGGCTGCGGCGGACATCGACGAGTCCGCGCGGCACGACGCGGGCACCATGGACGAGCTGCGGGACCGGGTCGTGGCGAACCGGGCGCTGATCGCCGAGCTGGCTCCCGACGACGTGCTCGAGACCAAGCGCGGGCCGATGCGCGCGGACGACGTCATCATCACGCGCTGCATCGAGGTGACGCTGCATTCGCTGGACCTCGCGACGCCCGCGCCTTTGGATGACACGTGCACCCGCATTGTCGTGCGCGCGTTGCTCGACGTGCTGGCGATGCGCCACCCGGGGCGCAGCGTCGAGGTGCGCGTCCCGCCGTACGCAGCCATTCAATGCATCGAAGGACCAACCCACACACGCGGTACGCCGCCGAATACCGTCGAGTGCGACGGCGTGACCTGGCTGCTGCTGGCGGGCGGCCGCCTGTCGTGGGCCGATGCGGTGGGCGAAGGGCGCGTCCGGCCGAGCGGCATTCGAGCTGACCTCGCCCCCGTGTTGCCGTTGCTCTCGTAGGCTCGCCCGGTCATGAGAATCTCAGCCCCTGTGCGGCGGTTGCCCCGACTCCCAGCCGTGCTCCGCGACGAACGGCAATACCGCCTCCTGTTCACGGGGCAGCTGCTGTCGATCCTCGGCGACCGGATGACCGGCGTGGTGCTGCCGTTCGCGGTGCTCGCCATCGGCGGCGGGCTGAGCGGGGTGGCGGTTGTGTCCACCGCCCAGTTCCTGCCGTTCGCGGTCCTGGCCTTGCCGGCAGGCGTCTGGGCCGACCGACTCGACCGCAAGCGCATCCTCATCGCCTCGGACCTCATCCGGTTCTTCTGCCAGGTGACGGCGGGCGTGCTGCTGCTGACCGGCACCGCGACCGTGACGCACTTGGCCGCCTTGGCGGCCATCTACGGCGCGGCCGACGCGTTCTTCGCCCCGTCCTTCACCGGCCTGTTGCCGCGCACAGTGTCGCCGGACAACATCCAGGCCGCCAACGCGGTTCTCGGTGTCACGTACGCCACGGGTTCGATAGTGGGGCCGGTGTTGGCCGGCGTCCTCATCGCCTACGCCGGTGGGCCCGGCGTCGCGATCCTCTTCGACGCCGCAACGTTCGCCTTCTCCGTGAGCTGCCTGGTGAGGCTGCATCCCCGGCCGGCGGAAAGTGTCGTCGCACACGAGGAGAGACCGCCGTTTTTCACGAGCCTGCGTGAGGGCTGGCGCGAGGTGCGTGGCCGGGCCTGGGTCCGTGCGTTCATGGGCGGGCTCGCTTGTTACCACGTCATCGTGCTCCCGGCGATCTTCGTACTCGGGCCGGTCCTGGCTGCCCGGGAGATGGACGGCGCCCGCTCGTGGGCCCTCATCACGACGGGCTTCGGCGTCGGCTCGATGCTCGGCAACTTCTTGTTGCTGCGCTGGCGACCCACGTTCGCCATGCGGGTCGCGGCGCTGATGCTCATCGGCGCCTCCAGTCAGGCCGTCGTCATCGGCAGCGGGTTGCCGCCGCTCGCGATCGGCGGGCTGGAGGTCCTGGCCGGGATCTGCGTCACGGGCGCGTTCACCTTGTGGGACACGTCTTTGCAGGAGCACATCCCCGACCGGGCCTTGTCGCGCGTCTCGAGCTACGACTACCTCACCAGCGTCGGCCTCATCCCCGTCGGAAACATCGTGGCAGGCTTGGTGAGCGGAGCGGTGGGCCTGCGCCCGTCACTGATCGGGATGTCGATCATCGGCATGACCATCGCAGCCCTCGTGGCCAGCGTGCCGGCGGTGCGGCGCCTTCCCCGCGGCGCCACGGTCGGCTGACACCGTTCGCGGACGCGCAGGGTCAGTGCGCCCCGGTCGTGAACGTGAACCGGCTCGCGTAGGGTCGCGCACCGTCGCGCACACCGTTCACGATCACTGTGTACGGGACGCTGGCCGCCAACAGGTGCAGGGGCCGCAGGGTCACGCGTCGATGCACCGCGTCGTACACGATTCTTGTGGGCACTGTGCTCTGGTTCCTGCCGTCGACCAGCCGCACTGTCTGCGCACTCACGCTGGTGGAGTGGACGGGGCGGGCGAACTGCACGGCAGGGACCACCGAGCGCGGCACGCCATGGGCACTCTCGCGCGGGGAATGCGCCAGCACCACCTCGGGAGTCGGCAGCTGGTGGGCCAGAACGTACGTGAACGACGAAGTACGGCTGACGACTTCGGCGAGGCCGTCTCCATCCAGATCGCCGACGGCCTGCCCGTTCGGCGGTGTCTGCACGTCCGTGGATGACAGGCTGACGACCGATGGTGAGTGGGGAGCGCCGCTCGCGTCGACGCTGAAGACCACGACAGAGCGCGTGCTCGTGATGACGATGTCCTTGCGCCCGTCGCCGTTCACGTCAGCAGCGTCGACCGGGCCGTTTCCACCCGCATACGTTGCCGTTCCACCGATGCTGAATCCGGTCGACTCCTGGCGCATGACCGTCACAGAACCCTTGCGTGCATAGCGATCCGCCGTCGTGATGATGTCGGCGAGGCCGTCGCCGGTTACGTCCGCGACCTCGAGGCCCGTGATGCCGGACGTGCTCGACGGAGCGATGACTGCCGGCGTGTAGGAGGACCCGTTGTCGGTGAACATCGTCACGTTGGGGGACCCGTCGATGACGGCGAAGTCGGGGGTCGAATCGCCGTTCAGGTCACCGACTTCAATTTCGTTCGCGTGCACGGTGCCGACGATGTCGTGCTGCCACACGCCCTTTACCAGCGAGAAGACCGCGAGCCCGTTCGGTCCCCCGCCGGCGTCCTTGGTCTGGGCCACGACGCGCCCGCCGCCGGCGTGCGGGATGACCGCGACGGTGCCGCCGATGGTGCCCGGGATCAACCCTTTGTCGAGGAGGCCTCCGCGCGTGGTCTGCGCGAACAGTTGCACGCCCGCGTCAGTGCCGAGCAGCACGTCGCGGCGCCCGTCACCGGTCACATCGCCGATAGCGATCGCGCCTTGGCCGGGCCAGAAGAAGCGCGCGTCGTAGTACGTGCGCTTCGTGGTGATCGGACCGGCGCGGCCAGGCACGACCGTCAGGAAGGAAGGGCCGCCGAAGGACGCCGCCGAGGACAGCACCAGGTCGTTCGTGCCGTCGCCCGTGACGTCGCCGATCGCCGCCCCGCCGCTCTGGGTGTCGAAATCTGCAGCAGTGACAGGGGAAAAGCCGACGTTGGGCGACAGCGTGGGCGCAATGGTCACCGTGTAGGGGCGCGGGCTCCGGCACGGGAACTGGTTGCGCACGCTGACGTAGTAGTCGCCGGCGGCGGGCAGCCAAACGTCCATCAGGACCGGCTGCCCACTGTCATCGGCGGCGCCGCCGCGCAACGCGTGGAGCTGCCCGTCGTACATGCTGACCATCGGCGTGAAGCTCTGCGGGCCGTCGTCACGGAACGAGTTGGCGCCCGTCACGCGCACGCGGGCCCACACCGGTCCCGTCGCGTGATACCGGAACCAGTCGACGTCACCCTCGAGGCCGATGGTGCGGGTCGCCGGGAATGCCGTCTCGGCGTGCAGCGGTGAATCGTTCGTGTCCGAGGCGCCGCCGCTGATCCGGCGTGTGGGCGCCCCTCCCAGTGCCGCGAAAGCGTCGACGACACCGAACCCGTAGTACTGGTCGTGGCCCGGTGCCCCCGCGTCGCGAGCGGTCGCGGTGATGTGGCGGCGGACGTGCGCGACCGTCCACGTCGGATGTTGGGCCCGGACCAGTGCCGCAATGCCCGACACGTACGGCGCCGAGAAGGACGTGCCTGACTCGGTCACGTAGTCGCTCGCGCCGGGGAACCGCAGCGCGGTGCTGAGCACGTTCCAACCGGGTGCGGCGACGTCAACCCAGTCGCCGTAGCTCGAGAACTGGGTGAGGGCTCCCGTGGAGTCGGTTGCCGCGACGGCGAGCGCCGAGCTGTACGCCGCCGGGTACTGCGTCACGCCCGTCCCGTCGTTGCCCGCGGCGACGACGACGAGCGCGCCCTTGCGGGTCGCGTAGTCCACCGCAGTCCGCAGGACGTCGTCTGCTTCCGGGCCGCCGAGCGAGAGGTTGATGACCGATGCGCCGTGGTTGGCCGCCCAGACGATGCCCTTGGCGATCGTGTCGTCGAAGCCGTACCCGTCCGCGTCGAGCACCCGCACCGGCATGATCCGGGCGTTCCACACGACGCCGGCGATGCCCCGCTTGTTGTCCGGCGCCGCCCCGATGATGCCCGCGACCTGGGTGCCGTGCCCGTTGCCGTCCTGCGGCTTGTTGTCGTTCTCGACGAAGTCGTAGCCGGGCACCAGTCGCCCCGCGAGGTCGGGGTGTTTGAGGTCGACGCCCGTGTCGACGACCGCGACGATCATCGGCGAGGTGTGCCGCACTGCCCACGCGGCGGGCAGCCGCATCAAGCGGGCGTTGGCCGCCTCGGATTTCGCGTACGCCGGGTCCGTCGGGATCACCGGCGGCCCGAACGAGCGGCTGGCACTGGGCTGGGCAGTGGTGCTGGGCTGGGCAGTGGTGCTGGGCTGGGCAGTGGTGCTGGGCTGGGCGGGCAGTCCGGTGGCGCGACGGCGGTACACCCGCTGCACCTCGGCCACGGCTTGGTCGGCGCTGAGGGCCACGATCGTGCGAGTGAGGTCCCCGGTGACGGCCACCCGCACATAGGGCGTCCCGTCGACCCGTTCCGGAGCGCTCGCGCCGGCGATCTCGAGCGCATGCGCCTGGGCCTGCCGCGGGGCTCCGTCGGCGAAGCGAACGAGGAGCCGGTCAGTCGCGTACGAGCCGGCGGCGGGGGATGCGGCAGAAGCGGTGGTCACCAAGGCGCCGGCCGCGGGGACGGGCCGCCGTGCCGCGGCGACGGCAGTCGTGGCCGGCGCGACGGCGAGCGACACGAGCGTGGCGGCCAGCGCGCTGGCGGCAACTAACGACGTCGGCCCGCGGCGAGCAACGGGCGGACCCGGCATGCAAGCTCCCAGCGAAAGGCGGCGCGCATCCGCACGCAGGAGGTCAGCTTACCGACGCCGGGCCACCTGCCGCCTTTGCCAGGAGTTGCGGCAAGGCTTTCGCCGAGCAGCGGCATGACAATCGTGCGGCTCAGGTGCGCTGACATCAGCCTTGCCGGTAGAGTTGGCACCGGCTCTCCGGCCGCAACTGTTCGCCGAGCGCGTCCACCCCTGAAGACCCAGGAGTCCCAGCCTGTGCCCCGTGGTGACGGCCAGCTGACGCTCAACGAAGG
>JAVEEB010000276.1 GCA_030840665.1 Frankiaceae bacterium
CATCACGTCGAAGAGGGTGGCCACGGCGTTCCCGATCGCAGAACGCCAGACGCGCAACGTTTCCGGCGGCACGACCAGCGCCCGGAGGCGGGTGCGGCGGTTGGCGGCGGCGTACAGCGAGTCGGACACGATGCGCGCCGAGGATTCCAGGTCGGGGTCAAACGGCGGGGCGCTCTTCGCGTAGCGCGAGAGCTCCTCAGCGCGCGCCACGGTCGCCAGGGAGCCCAGCGCGATGCGGGACAGCCCCCCTCGCTCCTGCAGGGCCAAGGCCTTGCCGCGAATCGACAGGCCGGGGTCGAAGCGATGGCCGAGGTTGTCGGCCGTCACCAAGATCTGTGCCCAAGCGGCGTGGGCCATCGCGGCCGGATCAGCCCCGGCCCGCTTCCACGTCCGGCGACGGCGCCAGCGGCCACCGAGAGCCGGCAGTCCGAGGAAGACCACCGCACCGACGCCGAGCACGATCTGCAGCAGCATGCCCCACGCGATGGGCGTCGCCGGCGCCTTGGCGGTGGTGTCGGGGTGCAGCGGCAGGGCCGCTCCCGTTGGGACCCCGAGGGTCGGGCGGGACAGCGGGTCGAGCGGCTCGGTGGGGATGAACGGTGCGGCGGTCCCCGTGGAGGGGGTCGGCTCGAAACGCACCCAGCCGAGGCCCGAGAAGTACAACTCCGGCCACGCGTGCGAGTCGGTGGACGCGACGAGGTAGGTGCCACCCCCGAGGGACTTGCCGCCCGTGAAGCCGACGTCGACGCGCGAGGGGATGTGGAGCAGCCGCGCCATCAAGGCCATCGAGGAGGCGAACTGGACGCAGTAGCCGTGCTTGTTCTGGAGGAACTCGGTGAGTGCGTTCTGCTCGAGGCCGGTCGGGCCCTGCTCGTCGTACACGAAACCGCCTGTCTTGCTGAACCACTTCTCGAGCAGCTGGGCCTTCTCGTAGTCGCTCGCGGCGCCGCTCGTGACGCGTTGCGCTGCTGCGTCCAGCACGGCCAGCTCGTTGTCGAGACCGGCCGGCAGCTGGAGGTAGCGCGTGAAGTACGGATCGTTCGCCTGCACCGGCTGGGCGGCCCGCAGCTGCTCGGCCGTCGGCTTCAGGGTGAGGGCGGTCGCCGTATAGCTGAGGCCGCCGGTGTCCGAGCGCGCTGCGAAGATGGTGTCGGTCTTGTCGTCGTAGCGCCATTTGTCCGGGATGCCGCTGACAGACGTCAGGGGGATGGGCACCGGCAGGTACTGCTCGCGCAGCGCCTTCATGGTGATCGTGACGCTGACCGGCTGGCGGGCGATGTCGGGGGACAGGCCGTGCGGATCGAGCTGCAGGTTCGCCGCGCGCTGCGGGGACTCCATGCCGCTGTTGAGGAACTGGGTCCCGTCGAAGAGGTCGTCGACGACGATGCGCGTGTATTGCGGGCCGGCGGTCGACGTGTACGTGAAGTAGTCCGACCGGGCCTGCGTGGTCAGGCGCCCCTTGATCTTCGCGAGGGGACTCAGGGCGGTCGCCGGGCCGTTGCCCGGGCCGGAGCCGAAGCCCGTCTGGCCGTTGCTGATCAGGCGGTCCGCATGCAGCCCGGGTACGACGAGCGGGAGCACGACGGCGAGGGCCACCGCGGCCGTCCCGATGCGCCGCCCGGTCTGGCCATAACCAGCGGCGAGGCTGGCGCGCCGCGAGGGCATCGACCTGCCCCACCGCTCCGCCCGTTCCCGGCCCTCGGCGGCCAGCAGCACGAGGTAGCCGGCCGCTGCGAGGACGAACGGCAGGAGCCCGACGCCGCCAGGGGCCAGTGCGACCGGGACCACGAACAGCGTGAGCAGCGGCAGCCCGGCGAGCGCCGCCCGGCTGACCAGCATGTTGACCGCAAGGGCGACCGCCGCGACGCCGGCGACGGCGAAGAGGGTCAGCCCGAGATGCGAGGGCACCTTCGGACTGAGGTCGTGCATGTCCGCAACGCCCGCGCGCCAGTCGTTGGCGAGGTATCCGTACGACGCGTGCGTCGGGAGAAAACCCAACAGGGACACGGGATGTGCGAAGACGGCGCAGATGAAAAAGACCGCTCCGGCGACGCCACCGATTGCCCGCAGGAGGATCGATGCGCCGACGCGGCGCCCAACCGAGGCGCCGAGTTCGCCGCCGATCGTGACCGCGGCGACCACTCCGACGATGTGCGGGATCCAGCCGGCGTCGGCGTAAAGGGCGGACAACGTGGAGGAGGCCAGGGCCGTCGCGACGGCACCGAGGACGGCGATGTGTGTGCGGCGGTTCATCGGCCACCGCCGGCGGCCGTCGCCGTCGCAATGTCCATCGCGCCGATGTCGTTGAGACCCGACCAGGCGTCTGCCAGCGTGGTGTTGCGGTCGACGCGAATGACGCGCCAGCCGGACTGGTACAGGAGCAGCGCCGTGGCCGCGGTGTCGGCATTCGCGGCCGTGCGCTCACGGGTCGACATCCCGCCCCAGCTGGCCGCGTCGATGAGAATCGCGACGCACACGGCCCGCCGGCGGAGCCTCGCGAGCTGCAGGGCGTCGTCGCGGCTCATGACGCCGAGCACGGCGACGATCAACTGGTCCTGGGTGCCGAGCCGTTCGGTCATGTGCAGCAGGCTCGTCTCGGGAGACGTCTGCACTTCCGCGCACCGGTCGAGCAGCACGCGTTCGTCGACCTGCTCGACGATCACCGGCTCCGCACCTGTCGGGCCCATGCCGCACGCGAGATGCACCTGGTAGGTCTGCCGCAGCAGGTGCATGCCGACCGACGCCGCGGCGCTGACGGCGAACTCGAACGAGGAGTTCGCGCCTTCCCCGCGGTGGGCGTTCGCGCGGTTGTCGAGCATCACCGCGGCCTGTGAGTGCCACGGTTGTTCCTCGCGGCGCACCATGAGCTCGCCGGCGCGAGCGGTGGACCGCCAATGCACGCGGCGCAGGTCGTCCCCGCGGCGGTATTCGCGGGTCGCGACATCGTCGTCACCCGAGGAGGCCACGGAGCGCGAGCGCCCGTCGCCGCCGCCGTTCCAGCTGCCGGCGATCCGAACGGGGGCCAGCGGCACGATCTGCGGTGTCACGAGCACCGTGTCGGTGCTGTTGAACGCGCGCACCAGTTCGCACAGGCCAAGAGGGTCGGACAGCCTGATGGTCAACGGTCCGACGCGGAAGCGGCCACGATTCTCGGAACGCACCGGGTACGTCACCTGCCGGCTCGTGGACGGCAGCAACCGATCGATGATGAAGCGCGGACGGCCACCGAGGGCGTAGGGCAGCGACTCCTCGAGAAACATCACGCCGGTCGGGATGCGCGACACGTTCTCCACCGTCAGCGTGACGTTCGCGGACTGTCCTGCCTCGATGCGGGCGGGCGTCACCGAGCGGGTGCTTGCCAGCCGGTAGCGCGACCGCGACAGCAGCAGCACGGCCGTGACGGGCAACGCGATCAACAGCACCGAGATGCGAAACAGGTCCTCGTGCCCCAGCACCAGACCGGCAATGGCACACACCACGCCGGCTGCGAAGAAGGACAGCCCGCGCGTCGTGAGACTGGAGAACGCTTCGCGCATCAGCGCCCAGCCGGCTGGGCGCTGTCGACGGGCACGCGAATGGCGGTGAGCAAATCACGAATCGTGTCGTACGCCGTGCGGCGCGACAGGTGCGCGTCCGTCGACATCAGCAAGCGGTGCGCCAGGACCGGCGCGGCGAGGGTCTGGATGTCGTCGGGGAGCACGAAGGATCGGCCGTCGATCGCCGCCGCCGCCCTGGCCGCGCGGAGGAGATGCAAGGTCGCCCGGGGCGACGCACCCAACCGCAGATCCGGGTGCTTGCGGGTGCCGGTGACGATGTCGATCGTGTAGCGGCGAACCGCGTCGGAGACGTGGACCGTGCGGACGGCGCGGACGAGCGCCGCCACCTCGATCGCGTCGGTCACCGGCTCGAGCTCGTCGAGCGGGTTGCGCATCCCGTGGGTGTCGAGCATGTCCAGCTCGGCGGTGGGGGCGGGGTAGCCCATGGACAAGCGCGCCGTGAAACGGTCGCGCTGCGCCTCGGGGAGGGGATACGTCCCTTCCATCTCGATCGGGTTCTGCGTCGCGACGACCATGAACGGCACCCCGAGGTGGTAGGTGTTGCCGTCGACCGTCACCTGGCGCTCTTCCATGCATTCCAGCAGTGCGGACTGGGTTTTCGGCGAGGCACGGTTGATCTCGTCGCCCACGACGATGTTCGCGAAGACCGCTCCGGGCTTGAACTCGAACTCGCGGGTCTCCTGGTTGTAGACGGAGACACCCGTGACGTCGCTCGGCAACAGGTCGGGCGTGAACTGGATGCGTCGCACCGAGCAGTCGATCGAGCGCGCCAAAGCCTTCGCCAGCATCGTCTTGCCCACGCCGGGCACGTCCTCGATCAGCAGGTGCCCCTCGGCCAGCAGGACCGTGACGGCGAGCTTGATCACGTCACGCTTGCCCTCGATCACCTTCTCGATCGCCGTAACGACTCGTGCCGCTGCCGGCGCCACATCCGCCAGATCGACGCCCCCGGACGCGACGTCCGTCTCTGCTGACACAACTTCCTCCTGTTAGCCAATCGTTACTTCGTCCACTGTGCCGTGCTGCGGCCCGTTCGGCCACAGTTCGGTCGATTGCGCTCGCTCGTCGACGCCAGTGTGCCGTCTGACGATCAAGGGTTCGCGCCAGTTCCCCTCGCACTGACACGCGCGACGGGCACCCGTGGTTCAGAAGGGGGCGCGAGATGTGCGGAAACGGTTGACCGTGGAGTGAAGTGGGGTAAAGTGGCGCTCTGTGGAGCAGCCGGGTAGGTAACGGGCCGCCAGGTGGGAGAGAGGTGGTGGGCTCGTGTTCCTCGGGACGCACCAGCCCCGCCTCGACGACAAAGGCCGGCTGATCCTGCCCGCCAAGTTCCGCGACCAGCTCGTCGAGGGCGTCGTCATCACCAAGGGACAAGAGCGTTGCCTGTACGTATGGCCACGTGCCGAGTTCGAGCGCTGGACGGCCGGCCTCGCCGAGGCGCCCATCACCGCGAAGAACGCGCGCGACTTCGGCCGCGTCCTGTTCGCATCGGCCTCCGACGAGGTCCCCGACAAGCAGGGACGCATCACGGTCCCGGGCCCGCTGCGCGAATACGCCGGGCTCGACCGCGACTGCGTGGTCATCGGGGCGAACACCCGCGTCGAGATCTGGGACAGCTCCGCGTGGGACACGTACCTCGCGGATCAGGAGCAGGCGTTCTCCGACGTCGCGGAGGAGGTGCTGCCCGGCAGCGTCTGACCTGGAAAGGCCCGCCGACGCGCGGCGAGGCCTCCGTCTGCGACCGACTCCTGGCGCACCTTCCCCGGTGCCTGGCGGCGGGCCCGGACGGGGACCTGGTCCCGCGTCACGTCGCACCACCGACCGCACGCGAAAGAGGACCGATGGACAACAGCACGCTCGACGCCGAGGCGACCCCTCTGCGAACCGCCCCGGCCGCACCCGGCCTCATCGCGCCCGGCCTTGTGGCGCCCAGCCTTGTCGCGCCCAGCCTCGCTGACGAGGTCCGCGCAACGCTGCTCCTGTTCGGCACGGTGCTTCTGGTCATCCTCGGGTTCGGCCTTGCTTCGACGTTCGCGTTGCGGTTGCTGGCTTCGTGACCACAGACCGCCCGCTCCACGTTCCCGTCCTGCTCGAGCGCGTCGTGGAACTGCTCACGCCCGCCCTCGCGCGAGAGGGAGCTGTCGCGATCGACGCGACGCTGGGGCTCGGCGGTCACACCGAGGCGCTGCTGGCCGCGCACCCGCACCTGCGGGTCATCGGCATCGACCGCGATCCCGCGGCGCTGACGGCGGCGCGCGCCCGCCTCGCGGCGTACGGCGATCGCCTCGTCACCGCGCATGCGACGTACGACCTCATCGCTGACGTCCTGGACGAACAGGGCATCGACTCCGTCGACGGCGTGCTGATGGATCTCGGCGTCTCGTCGATGCAGCTCGACGAGCGTGAGCGGGGTTTCTCGTACGCCGCGGACGCCCCCCTCGACATGCGGATGGACCCGACGCAGGGAATCACGGCGGCGGACATTCTTGCTTCGTACGACGAAAGAGCACTGACCCGCATCCTTCGCGCGTACGGCGAGGAAAAGTTCGCGCAGCGCATCGCGCGCAATGTCGTACGGCGCCAGGCCACCGACCCGGTGACGCGATCCGCCGACCTGGTCGACCTCGTACGCAACTCGATCCCGCAGGCCGCGCGCCGCGAGGGCGGCAACCCTGCCAAGCGCACCTTCCAGGCGCTGCGGATAGAGGTCAACGGGGAGCTGGCCGTGCTGGAGCGGGCATTGCCGGCGGCCGTGGCGGCACTGCGGGTCGGCGGCCGAATGGTCGTCATGGCGTACCAGTCGCTGGAAGACCGGCTCGTCAAGCACGAGTTCGCCCGCCACACCACGATCACCGTCCCGCACGACCTGCCGTTCGTGCCGGACAGCGCGCAGCCGGCGTTCCGGTTGCTGACCAAGGGCGCAGAGCAGGCGGACGAGGCGGAGCGCGAGCGCAACCCGCGGTCGGCCCCGGTGCGCCTTCGGGCCGTGGAACGCGTGCGAGCCGCCGCATGAGCCCGGCCGCCCGCGCCGCGGCCACGGCGTCGGCCTCCACAGCGGCGTCGACCGCGGACGCGTCCCGCGCAGCACGCGTGTCGCCGACCCGTCCGGTCCCGCACCACGAATTGCCGCACCGCTCCCAGCCGGCACCGCTCGCCGTCGTCCGCACCCGGCCAGGGCCGGCGCGCGCGCCGTTCGTGATCCTCATCGCCGCGCTCATCGTCGGCGGCCTGGTCGGGCTGCTGCTGCTCAACACGGCGCTCACGCAGGGCGCCTTCGAGCGCAAGGCGGTCTCGCGCGAGGTGAAGAAACTCATCGAGACCCAGCAGGGGCTGCGCGAGCACATCGCCGCAGTCCAGGAGCCGGGAGCGCTGGCGGTCCGCGCGCGGCAGCTCGGCCTGGTGGCGTCCACGTGCCCCGTGTTCCTGCGCCTGCCGGCAGTGACCGTACTCGGCACCCCCTGCCCTGCCAAGGCGCCTCCCAAGCCGGTGAAAAAGCCCGCCACCGCCGTCGCGTCCGGCGGCAAGACCCCGGTCGGGGGCCAGACCGGTACGACCGTTCAGGGCCAGTCGGGCACGGCGGCCGGTACGACGAAGGCCGGTACGACGAAGGCTGGTACGACGAAGGCTGGTACGACGAAGGCTGGTACGACGAAGGCTGGTACGACGAAGGCCGGTACGACGGGCACCGTCTCGCCGACGACGGGCCACGCGAAGACAACGCCCGCGAAGGCAACGCCCGTCAAGACAACGCCCGTCACGACAGCAAAGGCCCCGCGATGACCCCGCCACCGCGCAACCCTGTCGGCCCCCGCCCCCGCCCCCGCAGCGCGCCGGGTCGCGTCGCCACCCAGCCGCGTCCGGCCGTGCGCCGCGCGCCCGCCCGGCGAGCCCGGCCGCACCAGGGCTTCGGGCACGTCCCGCCGCGCCGCCCGGCTCGACCGAGGGCGCGTCGCGGCCGCCCGGAACGCCGTCTCCGACTCGGCCTGTCCATCGCCCTGGTCCTGATGCTCACCGTCTCGCTCCGCCTGGTCCAGCTGCAGGGCTTCAACGGTGCCAAGTACGCGCAGGCGGCGGCCGACAGCAGGTCGTCGACGTTCACGATCGCCCCGACCCGCGGCACCATCACGGACCGCAACGGCCAGCCGTTGGCCATCACGGTCGACGCCCGGTCGGTGTTCGCCAACCCCAACCTCGTGAAGCAGGACGTCGCGGCCAAGCACAACCCGGCTGACACGGCGGCCGCCCTTGCTCCGTTGTTGGGCATACCGGCGGCCGACATTCTGACGAAAATCACCAAGGTGGACTCGAAGTTTCAGTACCTGGTGCACGGGCTCACCCCCGCCCAGGGCGACGCCGTCACGGCGCTGGTCGGCCGGCTGCAGCTCACCGGCATCGGCGTGGAGGCCGACAAGAAGCGCGAATACCCCGCCGGATCGCTGGCGTCCAACGTGATCGGCTTCGTCGGGTCGGACGGCACCCCGTGGGCCGGTTACGAGTTGGCCCTCAACGACCTTCTGTCCGGCAAGCCGGGCAGCCAGAGCGGCGAGATGGGGCTCGGCACCGTCATCCCGGCGGCCACCAATTCGTACCTCCCGCCCGTGCCCGGCACCGGAGTCCAGCTGACGATCGACCGCGACATCCAATGGCGCGCGCAGCAGCTGCTGGCGGACCAGGTGAAGGCAACCGGGGCGCGCGGCGGGTACGCGACCGTCATGGACGTGAAGTCCGGCGAGGTCCTGGCGCTGGCAGTCGCGCCGACGTTCGACGCCAACAACCCGGGGGCGGCACCAGTCGACGTCCGCGGCAATGCGGCCGTTTCCTCCGTGTACGAGCCCGGCAGCGTCAGCAAGGTCATCACGATGGCGGCGGCGATCCAGGCTGGCGAGACCACACCGACCAGCGAATGGACGGTCCCCGAGAACATCAAGGTGCTCGGGCACACCTTCAACGACGCGGAGCACCACAAGGTCGAACACCTCACGACGGCCGGGTGTCTCGCGAAGTCGAGCAACGTGTGCACGATCCAGGTGGCACAGAAACTTGGAAAAGATCGCCTGTACGC
>JAVEEB010000292.1 GCA_030840665.1 Frankiaceae bacterium
GCCTCGTTCCCGGATGCGCTGGACGAGTTCGCCCGGCTGCAGGAAGCGGGCAAGATCCAGCGGATCGGCCTGTCGAACGTGACCGCCGCGCAGCTGGATGAGGCCCAGCAGGTCGTCGACGTGGTGACCGTCTCGAACGCGTTCAGCGTCGTGGACCGCAGCGACGAGGCGATGGTGCAGCGGTGCGCGTCCAGCGGCATCGCGTACCTTCCGTTCTTCCCGCTCGGCGCCACCACCACGTCATCGGACGCCTCGGCCGCCCGCAACGAGGCCGTACGCGCCGTCGCGGAACGGATCGGCGCCACGCCCATTCAGGTCGCGCTGGCCTGGTTGCTGCAGCACTCGCCCGCCCTGCTCCCGATCCCCGGGACGAGCCAGCTGGCGCACCTCGAGGAAAACCTGGCGGCGGCCGACCTGCTGTTGACCCCGGGCGATGTGGCTGTCCTCGACGGCACACCCCACTGACCTCACGACGACAGCAGGCCGCGGCGAGGCGTGAGAGCTGGTCCCCGCGTGCCTGGCCCGACCCGTGCGGACCTTGACACAAACTGGACATATCGGACAGCGTCGGACACGCGTTCAGCAGCGAACGCAGGCCCATCAGTCCACCTGGCTCTGGAGGTCCCCGTGCCCGGTCACGCGTTCCGTGATCCCCGTCACCGCCGACGCCTAGCGGGAGCTGCCGTCGCCGGCGCGACCGCCCTCGCTCTCGGCCTCATGCCGGTCAGCCCGTCCGTCGCCGCGACGGGGGCGACCGCCGATCCGACGGTCTCCCCCACACCCGCCACCTTGCCGTACAAGAACGCCGCACTGCCCGTCGCGGACCGCGTCCGTGACCTGCTCAGCCGCATGACGCTCGAAGAGAAGGTCGGCCAGATGACCCAGGCCGAACGCGGCGCGGTCGACAGCAACCGCAGCCTCATCACCACGTGGAAGCTCGGGTCGCTGCTGTCCGGCGGCGGCTCGACCCCTGCCACCAATGACCCCGTCGCCTGGGCGGACATGGTCGACGCCTACCAGTCGCAGGCCCTCGCGACCCGGCTGCAGATCCCGCTCATCTACGGGGTCGACTCCGTGCACGGTCATGGCAACCTCTATGGCGCGACGCTCTTCCCGCACAACGTCGGGATGGGTTCGACCCGTGACCCCGCTCTCGTGGCCGCGGAAGAACACGTCACGGCCATCGAGACACGCGCGACGGGCATCCCGTGGGTCTTCGCCCCGTGCCTGTGCGTCGCGCGCGACGACCGCTGGGGTCGCACGTACGAATCGTTCGGCGAGTCGCCGGACCTCGTGAAGGCGATGGAGACGTCCATCGACGGCTTCCAGGGCAACGGCAGCACGGACCTCGCGCACAACGACCGGGTGCTCGCCACCGCGAAGCACTTCGCCGGCGACGGCGACACGACCTACGGCAGCGGCCGCAACAGCGCTGGTGCGTTCGGCAGCGACTACCCGATCGACCAGGGCATCACGCAGGTCAGCCGGTCGCACTTCGAGCAGATCGATCTGTCGCCCTACATCCCGGCGGTGCAGGTGCACAACGTCGGATCCGTCATGCCTTCCTACTCGAGCCTCGACCTGACCAACGACGGGCTCGGCAACCCCGTGAAAATGCATGCCAACAAGGAATACCTCCAGGGTTGGCTCAAGAACAGGATCGGCTTCGACGGGTTCGTGATCAGTGACTACAACGGTATCCACCAGATCCCGCCGCTGAGCCCGAACGACTCTCCCACCTACGCGCAGGTCGTCACGGGCGTCAACGCCGGCATCGACCTGATGATGGAGCCGAACGACTACCAGAAGTTCGAGACCCGTCTCATCGCCGCGGTCAACGCCGGTGACGTCACCATGGCGCGCGTCAACGACGCGGTCTCGCGCATCCTGACGAAGAAGTTCCAGCTCGGACTGTTCGAGCACCCGTTCGCCGACCGTACCAACATCGCCACGATCGGGTCAGCGGACCACCGCGCCGTCGCGCGGCAGGCGGCGGCAGAATCCCAGGTGCTGTTGAAGAACAGGGACAACGCGCTCCCGATCAGCCCGACCGCCAACGTCTACGTCGCCGGCCGCAGCGCCGACAACCTGCAGAACCAGGCAGGCGGCTGGACGATCACGTGGCAGGGCTCGGGTAACAGCACGAAGGGCACGACCATCCTGCAAGGTATGCAGCAGGTGGCGCCAGGTGCGCACATCACGTACAGCCTGGACGCGTCCGCCCCGATGACCGGCAGCGATGTCGGTGTCGTCGTCGTCGGCGAGACGTCGTACGCCGAAGGCTTCGGTGACGTCGGTGGCCCGCAGTGGGCGTATGACCCTGTCGACAACAACGTCCCGCGCGAACCGAAGACGATGGAGCTCAAGCAACAGGACCAGGACACGATCAACAAGGTCTGTACGGCGCTGCCGAAGTGCGTCGTGCTGATCGTGTCGGGCCGGCCGCAGATCGTCACGCCGCAGCTCGACAAGATCGACGCGCTCGTGGCGTCGTGGCTGCCGGGCACGGAGGGCGAAGGCGTGGCGGACGTGCTGTTCGGCCGGGTCGGGTTCACCGGCCAGCTGTCGCTGTCCTGGCCGCGGGAGGCGTCGCAGGAGCCGATCAACGTCGGTGACGCGAACTACAACCCGCTGTATCCGTTCGGCTGGGGGCTCACGACGAGCGCCTCGGGGAACCACCGCGCCACGGAGGCCGACCTGCGGCTCGCGCGGTCGATCGTCGCGGGCACGAAGACGGAAAACGCCGCGACGCTCACCCGGCTCGTCACGGGAGTGCGCTTGCTCGTGCAGGCACGGGTGCCGGCCAACGCCACCGGCGTGCCGTCGGCGACCTCGGTCGCGATCGCCAACGCAGACGTGGCAGCCCTGCGCGGTGACGGGATCAAGGCGCTGCGGACTCTCCTCGGCGCCCTGCACAGCTAGCACCGAACCGTCGGGACGGCGGCGGCCAGGCGGGTTTCGGCCCGCGTGACCGCCGCCGTCGCGTAGGCGGCCATCAGCCCCGGATTCGTCCGTTCGACCTGTAGTGCGAGACCCTGGTGGCTATGACTGACGACACGGTGTCTGCTGACGACACGACCGACGACGACGCCACCACCTTCGCCGACCTCGGATTGCGCGAGGAACTCCTGCGCCCGCTGACGGCGATGGGGTACGAAGAGCCGACCCCGATCCAGCGGGAGGCGATCCCGCCGCTGTTGGCCGGCCGCGACCTCGTCGGCCAGGCGGCCACCGGCACGGGCAAGACCGCGGCCTTCGCGCTGCCGATCCTGCAGCACGTCGCCGACGACGGCCGTCGCGGCAACCCCAGCGCCCTGATCCTGGTGCCCACGCGGGAGCTCGCCGTTCAGGTGTCCGAGGCGTTCCACCGCTACGGCCACGACCTCGGGCTGCGAGTGGTCCCGATCTACGGCGGCCAGCCGATCGGCCGCCAGCTGCGCACCCTCGAGCAGGGCGTCGACGTCGTCGTCGCCACTCCGGGCCGCGCCCTGGATCACCTTGCGCGCAGGACCCTGCGCCTCGACGGCGTCCGCACCGTGGTGCTCGACGAGGCCGACGAGATGCTCGACATGGGCTTCGCCGACGACATCGAGGCGATTCTGGACGCGGCGCCGAAAGAGCGGCAGACGGTGCTGTTCTCCGCGACGTTGCCGCCCCGCATCGCGGGCATGGCGCGCAAGTACCTCCGCGACGCTGTCCGCATCGAGATCGGCAGGGACACGCCCGCTGCCGGGGACACGCCGCTGGTACGACAGACGGCCTACGTGGTGCCGCGCGCCTCGAAGCCGGCGGCCCTCGGCCGCGTGCTCGACCTCGAATCGCCGACCGCCGCGATCGTGTTCTGCCGCACCCGCGAAGAGGTCGACTCCCTCGCCGAGACGCTGAACGGCCGCGGTTACCGCGCCGAAGCCCTGCACGGCGGCATGACCCAGGAGCAGCGCGACCGCGTCATGGGCCGCCTCCGCAACCAGACGGCGGACCTCCTCGTCGCGACGGACGTTGCGGCTCGTGGCCTCGACATCGACCACCTGACGCACGTCGTCAACTACAACGTGCCGTCCGCACCCGCCGCGTACGTGCACCGCATCGGCCGCGTCGGCCGCGCGGGCCGCGAAGGCGTGGCCATCACGCTCGCGGAGCCGCGCGAACACCGCATGCTCAAAGTCATCGAACGCGTCACCGGCCAGCAGATCGACATCGAGAAGGTGCCGACGGTCGCCGACCTGCGCGCCAAGCGCATGGAGATGACGCGGGCCGCGCTGCACGAGAGCCTGCTGGAAGACGACCTGGAGCACTTCCGCGTCGTCGTCGAGACACTCACCGACGAGTTCGACCTCATGGAGATCGCGCTCGCCGCGGTCAAGCTCGCGCACGAAGCGAGCGGCCCGTCGGACGAGGACGACGAGATCCCCGAGGTCGTGCACCGCCCGCGCGAGGACCGCCCCGTCCGATCGCAGCAGAGCTACGGAGGCGGCGGCGGCAGCGGCGGCGGTGGCGACGAGCGCCCCCGAGCCGACGGCCGACCCCCCCGCGTCCGGCCGATCGACGAGAACGGCGAGCCGATCCGGCACAAGCGGACGACCGGCCCGTCGGCCGGTATGACGCGCCTGTTCATCCAGGCCGGCCGCGCCGCTGGCATCCGGCCCCAGGACATCGTGGGCGCCATCGCCAACGAGTCCCGGTTGAGCGGCCGCGACATCGGCGCGATCCAGATCGCCGATCGGTTCGCCATCGTGGAAGTGCCATCGGACGCCGCCGAGGAAGTCATCGACGCCTTGCGTTCCACGACGTTGAAGGGCCGCAAGTTCGCCGTGCGACTCGACCGCGACGCGCCCAGCGGCTCCTAGCGCGGCCGGCAGCCGGGGTGGTCACTCGGACGCCGTGGTGGTCACTCGGACGCCTCGGTCAGGGTTCGAGTGTGGGCGGCAGCGGGCGCAGCCGGCTCAGGTCGTGCTTGTCGCGGGTCGCGCGGCGTAGTCGCACGACGGCGACGATCCCGGCAGCCCAGACGAGGTACTGGGTCGAGAAGGCGATTTTGAGGGCGGACAGTGAATACTGCCCCTGCCCCTGCGACGGCGGGGCGTGGTCGAGGATCACGCCGATCATGGCGATGACGAGCACCGCCGCGACGAACCCGCCCACGTTCACGATGCCGGTCGCCGTTCCGATCCGCGTGGCAGGGTTGAACGTTCGCGCGTAGTCGAAGCCGATCGCCGAGGCCGGCCCGGTCGTCGCGAGGCTCAGCACGAGCAGCACCAGGACCCAGAGCGGCACGCGGCCGGGCCACGCCAGCACGACCGTCCACATCCCGGCCGCGACACCGGCGACGCCGAGGACGAACCAGGACCGGTAGAAGGGCAGCCGGCCGATGAGCGTGCCCAGCGCAGGACCGATGACCATGCCGCTGACCGTCAGGAGCGTCAACAGCCCGCCGGCCGTGCCCGCGGACAGGCCCTCGCCCTGGACGAGGAACGGGAAGCCCCACAGCACGGTGAACACCAGCCCCGGAAACATGGTGACGAGGTGCGCGACGAGGCCCAGTTTGGTGCCCGGCTCCCGCCACGCGGCGGCGACTGACGCGCGGACGCGATGAGCCTCTTCGCGGAGGCCGACGCGCAGCGGCTCCTCCTCCCACCCCGGCGGGCCGGTGTGCACTCCGAAGGCGACCGCAACGCAGGCAATCACGGAAACGCACGCGGCACCGAGGAAGGTTGCCTGCCAGCCGTTGTGCACCAGCGAAGCGACGAGGGGATTGGCCGAGACGACCGCGCCGAGCGCGCCGACCTGGCCCGTCAGCTGGACGAGCAGCGGGTTCCACCGGGGCGGGAACCACGCGACGAGCAGCCGCAGCACGCTGATGAAGGTCATCCCGTCACCGGCGCCGATGAGAAGGCGAGCGAGCAGCGCGGGGGCGAAACCGTGCGCGATCGCGAACCAGGCCTGGCCGATTGCCATGACAAGCGCGCCCGTGGCGATCAGCCGCTTGGCGCCGAACCGGTCGAGGAGGACGCCGACGGGGATCTGCATACCGGCGTACACGAGCAATTGCGCCATGGCGAACGTCGACAGCTGCGATGCCGAGATGTGGAACCGTTCGCGCGCCGCATCCCCGGCGACGCCGAGGGAGAAGCGCTGGAAGATCGCCGCCGTATAGGCGCCCGCGCCGATGCCCCACACGACGTACGCGCGGAGCGGCACGAAGCGCGGGCGGGGGGTGCGGAGGCGGCGGACAAAGGAGGTGGTCAAGAAATCCACTGTACGGACGGCCGTTGACATGTGACCTTTTGGTCACCTATTCTCCACCTGTGACCGACGACGATCTGGTGTTCAAAGCACTCGCGGATCCCACCCGCCGCTTGCTCCTGGATCGGCTCTTCGCCGGCGACGGCCAGACCCTCACGGAGCTCGAGACCGTGGCCGACATGACCCGCTTCGGCGTCATGAAGCACCTGCGGCTGCTCGAGGAGGCCGGCCTCGTCGTGACCCGCAAGTCGGGGCGCGAGAAGTTGCACTTCCTCAACGCCGTCCCCATCCGGCAGTTGCACGACCGCTGGATCGACAAGTTCACGGAACGCCGCGTGTCTGCGCTCCTCGATCTCAAAGCAGAATTGGAGAACGACTCATGACAACGTCAACCGACACGATCACGGCGACTCAGGTGTACCGCGTGTACATCAAGGC
>JAVEEB010000323.1 GCA_030840665.1 Frankiaceae bacterium
CCCGCCACCCCCGCGGCCCCGAACGTCGTGTTCTTCGCCTGGATCTCGTCGATCGGGTTGGTCCCGCCGCCGGCGACCGTGTCGATGTTGGTCCCGGCCATGGCTGAACCGGCCGGGAGAACGGCGAGGGTGACGGCAACAACGAGCGCGGCTAGGCCACCGCGCACCAGGGCCATGTGTCCAAGATAAGTCAGCCGGCGGCAATCAGGATGATTCCGCACAAGGCGGTTACCACACCCGCCTCCTGGATCCGGTGGACCTGCTCGCGCAGCACGAAGCGGGCCAGCAGCACCGTGAGGATCGGGTAGAGCGAGCCCGCCACCGACACCAGCGACACGAGCCCGACGGTCGTGGCTGCCGCGAAGAGGAGGTTGGCCGAGACGTCGAGCGCCCCGGCCAGCGCGAGCGCGCCTGCGTGGGGCCGCGCCGCGCTCAACCGCGGGCGCACGAAGAGCGCGGCCACCAACAGGAGCGACACCGACGTGATGCGGTTGACGAGGCTCGCCCAGATGGCGCCGCCGTCGCTGGCAACGTCGATCGCGAGGAAGAAGAAGCCGATGAAGACCGCCGACAGCGCGGCGAGCAGCACTCCGGAAGCGAGGCGGGCCGGCTCGTCTGCCGTGCCGGGCTCGCGCGATGCCATGACCGCGCCCGCCAGCGCCACGACCATGCCGGCCAGCTGCACCGCGCTCGGGCGATCGCCGGTGGCGATACCGACCACGACCGGCACGACCGACGCGGTGGCCGCGATCGGCACGACCAGGCTCATCGTCCCGATCGCGATCGCGCGGAAGAAGCAGACGAGGCCGGCGGTGCCCGCAACTGCGGACAGCGCAGCCATCGCGATCTCGCGCGAGCCTGGCGGGCTCTCCTGGGCCACGACCGCGATGGCCGCGATGCACACCAAGCCGACGAGCTGGGAGCAGACGAGCACCACGAGCACCGGCAGCACCCTGCTCTTCGACCCGCCGATGAAATCGCCGAAGCCCCACGCGAGGCTCGCGGCCAGCGCCAGCCCTATCCCGAGCACTTACGGCCGGCGAGCGCTGCCGAGGATGTGCGGTATGCCCATCTTCCCCGGAGGGAAGGGGAAGCGGCGGCTGCGCTGCACCATGAAGCCGGCCTGCTCCATGGCCCCGCGGGTGTCGCGGGTCATGTGACAGCCACCTGCAATGCGTGGCCAGAAGGTGGCGTCCATGAAGCGCTGCACGCGGCGCCGGCTCGCGCGGTTCGAGAGGACGTGCTCGTAGAAGCGCAGCTCGCCCCCGGAGCGGATCACGCGCCTGAGCTCGGCGAGTGCCACGGCCTGGTCCGGCACCGAGCAGAGGACCAGCGACGCCACCGCGGCGTCGACCGACTCGTCCTCCAGCGGCAGCGCGTCGGCCAGTCCTTCCACGACGCGCACCGGCACGGGAGCCGCCGCCGCGGCCTCCTCGGCCCTCGCGCGCAGGTACGGCTCGGGCTCGACCGCGACGACCTCGGTGACTCCCGCCGGGTAGTGCGCGAAGTTCGAGCCGATGCCGGCACCGACCTCGACCACGCGACCGCTCAGCCCGGCCAGCAGCTCCTGGCGGTTCTCGAAGCCGCCGCGCGCGTCTTCGTGCGCGGCGAGCTTCGCGTAAGCGCGGGCGAACAGCGGGTGCTTGACGGCGCGCTCCGGCACTACGGCTTGCGGCCGTACATCAGCACCAGCACGCGCTCGAGCAGCTTGGCGTTGCGCTTCGAGAACGGGAACCAATACAGCTCCCGCTTCATCGCGAAGCGCGTGACGAGGATGGCGTGTGCATGGCAGTACTTGCGGATGCCCGCCGCGCTGTGGCGGACGCCGATGCCCGACTCCTTGACGCCGCCGAACGGCAGCTCCTGCGCGGCGTAGTTGGAGACGGCGTCGTTCACGCACGTGGACCCAGCCTCGACCATCGACGCGATGCGCTCGCCCTTCGCGATGTCCTTGGTCCACACGCTGGAGTTCAGGCCGTAGCGCGAGTCGTTGGCCTTCTCGACCGCCTCGTCCTCGTCGCGCACCTTCATGACCGGGAGAACCGGGCCGAATGTCTCGTCGGTCATCAGCTTCATCGTGTGGTCCACGTCGACCACGACCGTCGGCTCGAAGAAGCGGCCGGGGCCGGGGCCGCGGTGGCCGCCGACGAGCACCTTGGCGCCCTTCTCGACGGCATCCCGGATGTGCTCCTCGATCAGGTCGGCCTGGGGCGCGAACGTGACGGCCCCCACCTCGACGGCGCCGGCCTCGCCGGGCACGCCCTGGCGCAGCGCGCGCGTCTTCTCGACGACCTTCGAGACGAACTCGTCGTAGATCGGCTCCTCTACGTAGACCCGCTCGATCGCCTGGCAGATCTGACCGCCGTTTGCCATCGACCAGAAGACGGCGCCGTTCGCGGCGCGCTCCACGTCGGCGTCGCGCAGCACGATCATCGGGTCCTTGCCGCCGAGCTCCAGCGAGTGGGGCGTGAGCGTCTTGGCGGCCTCGGAGGCAACCTTCTTGCCGGTGACGACCGAGCCCGTGAACATCACGTAGTCGACGTGCTCGATCAGCGCGGCGCCGGTCTGGCCGCGACCGGTGGCCACCTGCATCACTCCGTCGGGCAGGCCCGCCTCGCGCATGCACTCCTGCATCAGCATCGTCGAGAACGGCGTGATCTCGCTGGGCTTGAAGACGACCGCGTTGCCGGCCGCCATCGCGGCGATCCCGTCGCCGAAGCAGTTGGTCAGCGGGTAGTTCCACGGCCCGATCACACCGATGACTCCGCGCGGCTTGTAGCGGATCATCAGCTTCTTGCCGAACATGAACGGCGAGTGCGACTTGACCTTTTCGTCCTTGAGGTGCTTGGGGGCCGACTTGCCCCAGTAGCCGAAGGAGTCGGCGATGAACATCACCTCGGCGAGCATGGCGTCCTCACGCGTCTTGCCCGTCTCCTCGACGATCGTGCGCGCCACGCGGTCGCGGTTGTCCACGAGCCACTTGCGTGCGCGGCGGAAGACCTTCTCGCGCGCCTCGTAGCCCATCGCGGCCCACCCGGGCTGGGCTGCACGGGCCTCCGCGACCATGCGCGCGACCTCGTCGGCGCCCATGTCCGGGACGTGCCCGATCGTCTGCCCCGTTGCCGGGTTTTCGACGGGAATCCGCCCGTCGGCAGCGTGGCCGTTCTGCTTTGTTGACGCGGCGTGAGTCTCGAGAGTCGCCATGCCGGAAAGCCTACTCCGGCAGCGTAACCCGCTCGATCACTGCGTCGTGCTTCGGGCGGTCGTTCGGGCCGGCGTTGGCCATGGCGAGCGCGCCGCGCACGATCTTGTGGTCGTTGGCCTCGTCCTCG
>JAVEEB010000346.1 GCA_030840665.1 Frankiaceae bacterium
TCGGTCGCTGTCGTGTACGACAGCCCGGTGCGTCACCAGATCACCATCTACAAGGTCTCGCTCAGCGAGGTCGGTGTCTCGATGGGTTACTCCGTCGAGCAGATGTGCGATGAAGCACTCGTGTACGCCGGGCTGACCCTCGCGACCTGCCCCCGGACGCAGCTCGTCGCGCCCCCCCGCTCGGACCCCTTCCGCAACCGCGGCGCCGACGTCTCGTACGGCATGGCCGGCGGCGTCGCGATCTCAGCCTTCTCCTAGGGGCTAAGTCGGGTGTGGTTGCACCACCCATCGCGCTCTACGCAACCAGTTCTGCGCGGAACGGCGCCTACCGACTCGTACCTTGACACGCATGGTGACTCTGAGTGACTAGGTGCACCTAGCCATGTCGCCGCGATTGTTGACGTAGATCAAACAATGCTCGGTCGGGGCCTATCGCTGTTGCTCGTGGGGTCGATGCATGTCGGACAACCCCCGACAGAGTGGACCCTCGATGGCCCTGCAACGCCCCTTGACCCGATCGCGAACAATGGCCGCCGCTGTTGGCGCCTTCAGCATCCTTGTTTCGTCAGGCTCTGCTTCAATCGCTTACGCGTCGTCGGCCACGCCGCGCGCCTCGTGGTTTCACGACCCGGTCTCCGCGACCGCCCGCGCTGCTGAAGTGAATGTGCCGGCGAACCCGGCGTCATACACGGGCGTACTGCGCCAGACGAAGGCGACGAGCCGGACCCGCAGCGGAGCGACCGCGGTCCCGCTGTCGTGGGCAGCGGGTCACGCGCTCGTCGCGCCGCAAGCGATCAGCCTGCCGCTGAACGGTCTGTTCGCGGCGGACTCAGCCACCCTGTCGACCGCCGGCCGCGCGGCGGTTGCCACGTTGAACAAGTCGCTCTCCACCGTTCGCGGTCTCACCTGCGAGGCCTACGGCGACTACGCCGGCAGTGCCAGTCACGTCCTCACGTTGAGCCGGGCCCGCGCGAGCGCTGTGTGCGCGCTCATCCACGCGGCCCGCCCGAACATCGTCACGACGAGCGTCGGCTTCGGGGGCTCCCGGCCGGTCACTCTCGGGGGCCGCGCGGCTGACCGGCGTGCCAACACGCGCATCGTGTTCGTTGTCACCAAGTCGACGACCGTAGCGCCGGTCGTCGCGAACCCGAAGCTGTTGTCGGCAACTGCCGGTGACCGGAGCATCGCGATCGTGTTCAACGCGCCGACGGGTGGAGCGCCCGTCTACGGCTACCAGGTCTCCACCGATGGTGGCGCGCACTGGACCAGCTTGGATGCTGTGGGAGACAACCCCTACACCGCGTTGCTGACCGGTCTGACGAACGGCGTGCAGTACGACGTCATGCTGCGGGCCGTCACCTCGAGCGGCGTCAGCCCGTCCAGCGCTGGGCAACTGACGACCCCCGCGGTCCCGCCGCCGAGCGCACCGTGGGCCGTCAACCTGGGCCTTCCCGTCGCGGGTGACACCACCGCCGACCTGACGTTCTGGGCCCCTGCCTTCAGCGGCGGTTCGGTGATCACCGGTTACGAGCTCAGCACGAACGGCGGCGCATTCGCCCCGATCGCCTTCGCCGGCACCGGCCCGTTCACCACCAGCGTGACCGGTCTCACGAACGGCACGTCGTACACATTCGTGGTGCGGGCCGTCAACGGTGTTGGCGCTGGCACGCCGAGCAACCCGCGCACCGTCATTCCCTTCACGACCGCTCAGGCGCCGACGCTGTCCGTTCCGGTGCGCGGCAACGCGAGCGCTGCCATCACCTTCTCGGCCCCCGCGTTCGACGGTGGCCGCCCGATCACCGGCTACGAAGCCTCCACCGATGGCGGCACGACCTGGGCGCCCATCACCACGACCGGCTCCGGCCCGTTCGCCGCGACCCTCAGCGGGCTGACGAACGGCACCGCGTACAACGTCAGCGTTCACGCGGTCACGATCGCCGGCGCCGGAGCGGCGAGCAACATGCAGTCCGTCACGCCCGCCACCATCCCTGGGCCAACATCACTGAACAGCGTCAGCGGCGCCTACCGGGCCGCGGACCTCGCGTTCACTGCGCCGACCTCGGACGGCGGCGACGCGATCACTGGCTATGACTACAGCGTCAACGCCGGCGCGGCATGGCAGGCTCTCTCGACGTCCGGCAGCGGTTCACTCACCGCGACGGTCAGTGGCCTTGCGGACAACACCAGCTACACGTTCATCGTGCGTGCGCACAACACCGTGGGCAACGGACCCGCCAGCGGCCCGGTTTCAGCAACGACCGCGACCACGCCGGGTGCACCGAACCTCAACTCGGCGACGCCGGGCAATGGTCAGGTCGTCATTGCGTTCACGCCTCCGATGTCCAACGGCGGCTCCGCGATCACGAGCTACACGATCAGCAACGGCCTCACCACGATCTCGGCGACCAGCAGCCCTGCGACGTTCACGGGTCTCACCAACGGCACGCAGTACACGTTCAGCGTGACCGCGACGAATGCCGTCGGGACCAGTGGCTCGAGCAACACCATCACCGCCACGCCTGTCGCCCCCGCGATCGGCACACCGGTGATCCTCAGTACCTACGACTACGGCCAGTCCTGGAGCTACCCGACGGGGATCGTCTATGTGAGCTACAACGGCGTCTCGCAGGCCGTGGTTGGCGGCGAGATCAAGCTGGACGGTGTCACTACCAGCACCACCACCAGTTCCTCATATGATCTGTACTACTACACAAATGCCACCGCCGTGAATTGCGGCTCGACTCACACGTGGCAGATCCGGGTCAATACGAGCGCTGGGTGGTCACCTTGGAGTGCCCAGACCTCGACCACGACCTACTGCACGCCGTAGTAGGTCAACGAGCCCGGACCTGCACGTTGGGTCCGGGCTCGACCCGTGTCCGGGGCCGTGAACGGCGGAGCGGAAACGGCAGCGCCGGCACGTCGTCAAAGGTGGCCTTGTCGTTGCACCCCGCGGCTGCAACTGGGTGACTCCGGGGTCTGCAGGACTCCTTTGACTAGGTAGCACCTAGTTAATTGGCCGCGACTTTGTCATACGCCCCGGCAAAGATCCTTACGCGGCTTTAACCGTTCGCGTGGAGACCGATGCTTGTCGGACAACTCCATCGACAGAACGGACCTTTGATGGCCCTGCAGTGCCCCCTGACCCGAGCACGCACGTTTGCTGCCGCCGTTGCCACCCTCAGCCTCCTGGCATCGTCGGCGACAGCGTCCATTGCATACGCGTCTTCCTCCACACGCAGCATCGCGTGGTTCCACGACCCGGTCTCCGCGACGGCCCGCGCTGTCGAGGTGAATGTGCCGGCGAACCCCGCG
>JAVEEB010000448.1 GCA_030840665.1 Frankiaceae bacterium
GCCGCCTGGACGCGCACCACCTCACCCCCTGGTCCCTCGGCGGCGACACCAACCTGCGCGACCTCGTCTCCTTGTGCTCCCACCATCACCACCTCGCCCACGAAGGCGGCTTCACCGTCACCCGGGCGGACACCGGGCGCCTCGTCGTCCGCGCCCCCGCCGGCTGGGAAATCACCCCCGTCCCCCAACTACCGCCGACGCGCGCCCGAGAACTCACCACCGCGATCGAACACGCCGGCGTCACCATCGACGAACACACCCTGCCAACCCAATGGGGCGGCGACAAGCTCGACCTCGGCCACGTCATCTGGACCCTCCTGCCACAAACACCCCACACCGACCACCCGCCGACCCAACCCCGACCGACCCACCGGCGTAACCGCCGGCGCGTAACAGCTAGGGCAACCGCCGACGTTTCCCCGGACACGCTCAACGCGCATGCCTGAGCGACTGCATCCGCACAACCGATATGCCGTCACGGGCGCAGACCGCGGTGTGCGAGGTCCGCCGACGCGCAACCGCCGACCGAACCGCCGACGCGCAACAGCCGACGTTTCCGCGGAAACGCCCACCGGCGGCTGACTTACGCGGCGGCGACTCCCAGGGTCCGCGGTAATTGTGCCGAGCAACGCAACCGTCCTCGCTCGGAGCGCGTCAATCCAGGTATGCGACTGCCCCCGTACATCTGCCTCTCCGCGGCAGCGCTCCTTCTCGTCTCCGCTTGCGGCCCCAGTCAATCCGGTGGCGCCGGCAGCCCGGGCGATTCGGCGAGCTCCGAGACCACGCTGAGGCCCATCGCCCCAAGCCCGTCCGGCAGCACACTGTTGCCCGACCAGCTGGGCGCCTGCGTCGGTGCCATTCCGTCCGATACGACAACGTGGCCCGCGCTCGCGGCATCCGACACCGTCACGGCCGGGGTTGTCTGCCAGGAGAGCACCCAGCGCGTGCCGGGCGACGGCGAATGGAAGGTCCGTACCGTTGCGAATCTGATGGGCCCGCAACTGGCAGCGCTCGTCCAAGCCCTACGCACACCGGATGCCCCTCCGCCGGCCGGCGCTGCGTGCCCGGCAATCGGCTACGTCATTCCGCCCTGGGCGCTCACCCTGGACGACGGCAAGCACGTCCAGCCGCAAATCCCGAACGATGGCTGCGCGCCCTCCAAAGCCGTCCGCGACCTGCTGTACGCAGCTGTCAAAGACCCCGCCGCGACCATCACGCGAATCGCCCATGCCCGCGGCGAAGCAGAGGTGGCGTCCGGCTGCGGCGACGGCCTGAAAGACATTGTGTGGCGGGACAAGCCGGACCTCAGCGTGACCGTCGTGTCGGCGCCGCAGAAGGATGACGCGATAGCCGTGTGCGTGTCCACGCGAGACACGACAGACACGATGACGGACGGCCTGGGAGCGGTGTCGTACGTGCTGCGGCTCTCCGCCACCGGCCAGAGCACGGGCGCCGCCGTGACCCACCTGTTCTCGTCGATCAAGCCGGGCGCTTGGCCGGCAGACTGCCGGGGGAAGGCCGCCACATCGATGGTGGGCATACAACGACTGCCCGCGAGCCTCGAACAGCCAAACACCATCTTGTACGCAGAGATCGGCGGCTGCAGTCGGGTCATGACCGGCGAGCTCCAGCCGGTCGGAACCGCCGACGCGACGGCCATCGCAACCGTGGCGGCGCTCGCAGCACAGCCGGTGCAAAGACACTGACCCGCGCAATGGTGAGGGACAACACGGATGACTGTCGTCACAGGTAACGACAGTCATGCCTCACGGACGGGCGGCGTTCGTCAGGACGGGCGGCGTTCGTCAGGACGGGCGGCGCAGCGCGACGAGTTCGGACAGGTCGGCATCCGACAGCTCCGTGAGGGCAGCCTCGCCGGAGTGCAGCACCGCGTCCGCGAGCTCACGCTTCGACGCCAGCATCGCGGCAATGCGGTCCTCGACGGTGCCCTCCGCGATGAGCCGGTGCACCTGGACGGACTTCGTCTGCCCGATGCGGTGCGCGCGGTCGGTCGCCTGTTCCTCAACCGCCGGATTCCACCAGCGGTCGAAGTGCACCACGTGGTCTGCCCGAGTCAGGTTGAGGCCCGTGCCCGCGGCCTTCAACGACAGCAGGAAAATCGGCACCTCGCCGTTCTGGAAACGTTGCACCATCTCGTCGCGCTTGTGCACCGGCGTGCCGCCGTGCAGGAGCTGCGCCCCGATGCCGCGCATCTCCAGGTGGCGTTCGAGAATGTGAGCCATCGCGACGTACTGCGTGAAGACGAGCACCGCCCCGTCCTCGGCCAGGATCGTGTCGACAAGCTCGTCGAGCAGCTCGATCTTCCCTGAGCGCCCTTCGATGCGGCCGTCCGGTTGCTTCAGGTACTGCGCCGGGTGGTTGCAGATCTGCTTCAAAGCCGTGAGCAGCTTGACGATCAGCCCGCGCCGAGCCATCCCGCGCGTCGCCTCGATCTCGGCCATCGTCTCGCGCACGACAGCCTCATACAGGCCCACCTGTTCGCGCGTCAGCGCAACCGGGTGGTCCGTCTCGGTCTTCGGCGGCAACTCGGGCGCGATGCCGGGGTCAGCCTTGCGGCGCCGCAGCAGGAAAGGTCGCACGAGCCTCGACAGGCGTCCGGCGGCCTCCGGGTCCTCGCCACTCTCGATCGGCTTCGCCCAGCGGTTGCGGAACGCCGTCAGCGACCCCAGCAGGCCGGGCGTCGTCCAGTCGAGGATCGCCCACAGCTCCGACAGGTTGTTCTCCACCGGCGTGCCGGTGAGCGCGACGCGGCCGCGGGCCGGGACGGCGCGCAGCGCGGTCGCCGTCGACGACAGCGGGTTCTTCACGTGCTGCGCCTCGTCGGCGACGACGAGCCCCCAGCCCTCTTCGCCGGCGGGTACCAGACGCTCCGCGTCGAGGCGCATCGTGCCGTAGGTGGTGAGGACGAAACCGTCGCCGGACCAGGCCTCGGCGGCCAGGCTCCGGCCGGCGCCGTGGTGGCGCAGCACCGGCGTCCCGGGCGCGAACCGCTCGATCTCCCGCTCCCAGTTGCCGAGCAGCGACGCCGGGCAGACGACGAGCGTCGGGCCGGCCGTCGCCGGATCGAGCTGGCGGTGCAGGTGCAGCGAGATGAGCGTGATCGTCTTGCCGAGGCCCATGTCGTCGGCGAGGCAGGCGCCGAGGCCGAGCGACGTCATGTCGGCGAGCCAGGTCAGGCCGTGCCGCTGGTAGTCGCGCAGCGTCGCCACCAGTCCCGCGGGCGATGGAGTGGGGGTGCGGGTGGCTGCGGTCAGCAGCCGCTGGCGTACGTCGAGCAGGCTCGCGCCGACGACCACCTGCTCCTCGTCGTCGCCGACCTCCGCGACACCGGTCAGCGCCGCCGCTACTGCCTGGACCGGGGTCACCGTGCGGATCAGCCGCTTCTTGGCCTTGCGGGCGATGGCCGGGTCGACCACGGTCCAGGCGCCGCGCAGCTTGATGACCGGCCCGGCGGCCGCGGCCAGCCGGCGCATCTCCTCCTCGCTCAAGGGGTCGCCGTGGAGGGCCACCTGCCAGCTGAAGGCGAACATCGCCTCGGGGCCGAACAGGCCCGTCATCAACGGACCTTCGGCGCCCCTGGGGTCGCGGCGCTCCAGGGTGGCGCGAGCGGTGAGGTCGCGGCCCAGGTTGCGCGGCCACAGCACGTCGACACCGATCCGCCGCAGGGCCGCCACCCCGTGGTCGAGCAGCGAGACCAGCTCGTCGGTGTCGAGGGTGATCTCGTCGGGGATGCGCAATTCGAGCAGCCGCTCGAGTACGGGCCACGCCGCCGCGGCCGCCCGCAGGGCGA
>JAVEEB010000457.1 GCA_030840665.1 Frankiaceae bacterium
TCGTAGCGGTGCGCCTGGTAGAGGTCGACGTAGTCCGTGCCGAGCCGCTTCAGCGAGCCGTTGATCGATTCGGAGATGTGCTTGCGCCCGAGACCGCGGTCGTTGGCTCCGTTGCCCATCGGCCAGAAGACCTTGGTGAGGATCTCGAGGCCCTCGCGCCGTTCGCCGCGCAACGCGGCTCCGAGCACGGTTTCGGCGGCGCCGCGGTGATACACGTCCGCCGTGTCGAACGTCGTGATGCCGACATCCAGGGCCGCGCGCACGCAGGCGGTCGCCGCATCCGCTTCGACCTGCCCACCGTGGGTGATCCAGTTGCCGTACGCGATTTCACTGATCTTGAGGCCGCTGTGGCCCAGGTTCCGAAAGTCCATATTTCGAGTGTACGAAGTGCCAATCGGCTCCAGACACACCAGTGCCCGCCCTCGCAACGAGGACGGGCACGGAGGCTGGGCTCTTCTTAGAGGACGCGGCTCGACGAGTGTGAGCGGCCGGCGATGAGCCAGACGAGCACCGCGGCGACGGCGACCTCGACGATGAGGGTCACGATAAGGCTGAAGTTGGCCGCGCCACCGATGATGGCGCCGACGACAGCTCCGACGATGCCGATGCCCACGGTCAGCGCCGCACCCATGTTCTGGCGCCCGGGGACGACCAGGCGGGCGAGCACGCCGATGATGGCGCCGACAACGATGGCCGTGAGGATGAACGTAAGCATCTGAGACTCCTCTGTACGTGGAGCCGTCGGTCGGCCCCGGGTTCGTGCAGGAGGGATGCCCGACAAAATTCGGTGTTTAACGAAGCCCGGCCAAATTGTCAGCCATTTCCCAGGCGGCGTTTGAGAGCGCGGCAAGGGCGAACGGCGGCACCGGCGTCTTCAGCGTATTCAGCGTCTACAGCGTCTACAGCGTCTACAGCGTCTACAGCGTTCCGAAGCCGACGCGGCGGTTGCTGCCCTCGCCGATCTCGATGTACGCAAGCTGGGCGACCGGCACGATGACCCGGCGGCCCTTGTCATCGAGCAGCGACAGGACCCCGCCGGCAGCGATCGCCTCGGTCACGGCCGTGAGCACCTGCTCAGGCGTCTGGGCGCTGTCGAGGACGAGCTCGCGTGCGGTATGCAACACACCGATTTTGACTTCCACGTGTCCTCCACAGGCCATACGTCACTTATGGGGGCGACGCTACCTCAGGCGGTCGCCGCAGCGAGACCTGCGGCGGCCATGTTCGCGCCCAGCGCAACGAGAGATCAACGACCGGCGCCGCCTCGACGGTCGTTCCCCTCAACGGTCGTCCTCGTCGAACGGGACGGGGATCGATTGTTCGAGGAGGTCGGCGTCGTTCGCCGAGTCGAGCGCCTCGGAGGGGAGTGAACCTCCGCCAACCTCCGCCGAGCCCTCGCTGTCGGTGAACTCTTCGGGTGTCGGCGTCTCCGCGACCGTTTCTTCCGGATCTGGCTCGCTGGTCATCGGTCAGTCCTGCCCAGCCAGGAGCCGGGAGCCCTCGCGCTGCCGCCGGTCGTCGCTAGCAACGGATTCGGGGTGCCGCCGGGCAAATTCCGACTCCAGTTCCAGCATGCGGTCGGTGTGGTTGGTCATCGCCGCGGCCGAGCCGCCGAGGAAGGTGTCGTGGCGCGTCTCGTGCAGGTGCGTCACCTCGCGCAGGAGGTCTTCGTCACTGAGCTCAGTGGCCCGAATGCCAACGTCGTCATGCATGGAGGGGCTCCCTTCGTTGGCGCCCGAGTGGCGCTCGGTGAAGGCACTACCCACTCCGGGACGCAAACTCCCTGCCCTCAACCCGGCGAGCAGTTGCACAGTCCCGGCGAGCAGTTGCACAGTCGCCGCGGGCGCGTGTGCTGGGGAATTGACCTGCCAGAAACAATTCGGATGCCGCACGGAAACTGCCCGCCCACAGGGTGGACCCATGACGGCGACCGCGACGCACTGCCCGTACTGCGCGCTGCAGTGCGGGATGACGCTCGAGCGCGTCGACGACAGGATCGCGATCACGCCGCGGGACTTCCCCACCAACCGTGGCGGGCTCTGCCAGAAAGGGTGGACGTCGGCCGACCTTCTCAGTTCACCCGAGCGGCTGACCACCCCGCTCATGCGCCAGACGCGCGCGGCGCCATTGCTGCCCGTGACCTGGGACGAGGCCCTCGACCGCGTCGCGGCCGACGTCCGGCGCCTGCAGGCCGAGTCGGGACCGGACTCGATCGCCGTCTTCGGCGGCGGCGGCCTGACGAACGAGAAGTCGTACGCCCTCGGCAAGTTCGCGCGCGTCGCCCTGCGCACCTCGAAGATCGACTACAACGGGCGCTTCTGCATGTCGAGCGCCGCAGCCGCCGGCAACAAGGCCTTCGGTGTGGACAGGGGCCTGCCGTTCCCCGTCACGGACATCGGCACCGCGCACGCGATCCTGCTCGTCGGCTCGAACGTGGCCGAGACCATGCCCCCGTTCGTGCAGCACCTCGCCGACGCGCAACGCTCCGGCGGGGCGCTGATCGTCGCCGACCCGCGCCGCACGCCGACGGCGCAGAGCGCCGCCGTGCACCTCCAACTGACGCCGGGCACCGACCTCGCGCTCGCTCTCGGCCTTCTGCACCTGGCGATGACCGATGGGTACGTGGACAAGGAGTACATCGCCGACCGCACGACGGGTTTCGACGACGTCTGGCGGCGCGCGGTCACGTGGTGGCCCGAGCGGGTCGAGCGGGTCACCGGCGTGCCGGTGGAACAGATGCGTGAGGCGGTGCGGCTCCTGGGCTCCGCAGAGCGGGCGATGATCCTGACGGCGCGCGGGGCTGAGCAGCAGAGCAAAGGCACGGACACCGTGTCCGGCTTCATCAACCTGGCCCTCGCGCTCGGCTTGCCGGGGCGCCCAGGCAGCGGCTACGGGTGCCTCACCGGTCAAGGAAACGGGCAGGGCGGCCGGGAGCACGGCCAGAAGGCCGACCAGCTGCCCGGTTACCGGAAGATCGACGACCCGGCGGCCCGCGAGCACGTCGCCGGCGTGTGGGGGATCGACGCGAGCGAGTTGCCGGGCGCGGGTGTCTCGGCGTACGAACTGCTCGATTCTCTAGGTACTGTTGACGGTCCGCGCGCGCTGCTGGTGTTCGGCAGCAACGTCGTCGTCTCCGCTCCCAACGCCCGCCGCGTCGACGAGCGCCTCGCGGCTCTGGACCTGCTCGTCGTGGCGGACCTCGTGCTGTCCGAAACGGCTGCGCGCGCCGACGTCGTCCTGCCGGTCGCGCAGTGGGCCGAGGAAGACGGCACCATGACGAACCTGGAAGGCCGGGTGCTGCGCCGCAACAAGGCGTTCGAGCCGCCGCCGGGAGTGCGCACGGACCTGGAAGTGCTGTCTGGGCTGGCGGATCGGTTCGGGTGCGGGGAGAAGTTCCCCGCCGATCCCGCCGCCGTTTTCGCCGAGCTGCGCCGCGCGTCGGCGGGTGGCATCGCGGACTACGCCGGCGTCACGTGGGAACGTGCCGCGTCCACCGGTGGCGTCTTCTGGCCATGTCCCGACGAGTCGCACCCGGGGACGCCGCGGCTGTTCCGTGAGTCGTTCCCGACACCGGACGGGCGCGCGCGTTTCGTCGAGGTCGAGCACCGACCGGTGGCCGAGGACATCGACCAGGACTACCCGTTGTACCTGACGACCGGCCGTGTCCTCGCGCATTATCAATCGGGAGCGCAGACGCGCCGGGTGCGTGCGCTGGTCGACGCGTCCCCCGAGCCGTTCGTGGAGGCGCATCCCGAATTGGCGCTGCGCTACGGGTTGCACGAGGGCGACGCCGTGCGGGTGACCAGCCGGCGCGGCACGGCCGAAGGGGTACTCCGGGTGACCGAAACCATCCGTACGGACACGTTGTTCATGCCCTTCCACTGGTCCGGTGCGGGCCGCGCCAACTCGGTGACGAGCGACGCGCTCGACCCGACGTCGAAGATGCCTGAGTTCAAGATCTGCGCCGTCCGCTTGGAGGCCGTGCCCGCGGAAGCCGTCCAGCACGACGTGGCGGTCTCGTGACGCGCGTCGTCGTCGTCGGCAACGGCATGGCGGGCTCACGTGTCGTGGAGGAGCTACGGGCGCGGGATCTCCAGCGCGCATTGGACATTTGCGTGCTCGGAGCGGAGACCTTCCCTGCGTACAACAGGATCTTGTTGTCGAGCGTTCTCGCCGGCAAGGTGACGGTCGGGGACATCGCGCTGACTCCGGAGGCCTGGTACGAGCAGAACGACGTGCAGCTCGAGCTCGGCGTCACCGTCGCGCGCATCGATCGCACGGCGCGTGTCGTCATTGCAAGCGACGGAAGGACTTTCGGGTACGACGAACTCGTGCTGGCCACGGGTAGCCGCCCGCGCGTGCCGACGGTGCCCGGGTTCACCGATCCCGGCGGCGACCTCGCTGCCGGGGTGAGCGTCTTCCGCACCGTCGGCGACTGCGAGCGCATCATCGCCGGCAGCGCATCGGCTGCGCACGCGATCGTCGTCGGCGGTGGACTCCTCGGGCTCGAGGCGGCGCGCGGGCTCGCCGGGCGCGGCGTCGCGGTCACCGTGCTGCACAAGGCCGGTCACCTGATGGAGAAGCAGATCGACGACCTCGCCGGGGGAGTCCTCGTACGCACGCTGGCCCGGCTCGGCGTCGACGTGCGGTTGCGCGGCGTGCCGATCCGGTACGACACGGCGGGCGCCGAACGCTTCATCGTGCTGGCCGACGGGCAACACCTACCGGCGGACATCGTGGTCATCGCGGCGGGCGTAGAGCCGGACGTGTGCCTCGCACGCGACAGCGGTTTGGACGTCAACCGCGCGATCGTCGTCGACGACCGGATGCGCACGTCCGACCCGCACGTCTGGGCGATCGGCGAATGCGCCGAGCATCGCGGCACGGTGTACGGGCTCGTCGCACCGGCCTGGGAACACGCGGCGGTCGTCGCGAACGCGCTCACCGGGGCGGGCGGGGCTTCGTACGCGGGTTCCGCCATCGTGACCCGGTTGAAGGCCAGCAACGTGGACCTGGCGACCATGGGGGACGCGCACCTGGAGGACGACGAAACTGCCGAGGTCGTGCGGTTCGTCGACCCGGTGCGTGGGACGTACAAGAAGCTGGTCATCCGCGACGGGCGCCTCACGGGCGCAATCCTGCTTGGCGAAAACGCGACCGTCGGCGCCGTGACGCAGCTGTTCGACCGCGGCGGGCCGGTGCCCTCCGACAGGATCACGTTGCTCTTCCCCGGCCGTGGAGCCGCGACAACCGTCGAGAACCCGGCCCACATCCCCGACCGGGCGACGGTGTGCCGATGCAACAACGTCAGCAAGCGGGCGATCACGAAGTGCTGGCTGGCCGGAGCGCGGACGGTCGCGGCCGTCGCGGGCGTTACGCGCGCCACGACCGGCTGCGGGGGCTGCCGCGATCTCGTGGCCGGCATCGTGGACTGGATGGCCGCGGCCGACCCCGACGAGCAGCCCGACGTGCCGGCGCTCGTGACCCTGGCGGTGTCGTAGGCCTCTTGCGCTGAGCCGCGGTGCACAGGCTCGGCTGGGGACCGTGCGGTCGGATTCATCTGCGGGAAACAAACCGGAACCTCAGCGGAAACCCGTAGCGCCCACCATCGGTGAATCGGCAGCACGAACACCCTCTTCGCCGATGGGAGTCGCACATGCGTCGCAGGCTGGTCGTCGTCGGCAACGGCATGGTCGGGCAGCGCCTCGTCGAGGCCTTGCGTGAACGCGACACCACGCGCGCCTGGACGGTGACGGTCCTCGGTGAGGAGCCGCGTCCGGCCTACGACCGCGTCGGCCTGTCGTCGTACTTCGCCGGCACGTCAGCCGAAGAACTGACCCTCGTGCCGGGCGGCTTCTACGACGGTGACGGCCTGATGCTGCGCCTCGGAGACCCGGTCGCGACGATCGACCGCGACCAGCGCCTCGTCACGACGCGCTCCGGGCACCAGGTCGCGTACGACATGCTCGTGATGGCCACCGGCTCGTATGCGTTCGTGCCCCCGATCCCCGGCCACGACCTGCCGGGTTGTTTCGTCCACCGGACCCTCGAAGATCTCGATGCCATTCAGGAATGGGCGCTCGGCTCCAAGGTCGGCGCCGTCGTCGGTGGGGGCCTCCTCGGCCTGGAAGCGGCCAACGCTCTGCGCGCGCTCGGTCTGCAGACGCACGTCGTGGAGTTCGCCCCGCGGCTGATGCCGGTGCAGATCGACGAAGGTGGCGCGTCGGTGCTGCGCCGGCACGTGGAAGCGCTCGGGGTCAACGTGCACCTCGGTGCGGCGACCGAGCGGATCGAGGCGCGCAAGAACGGCACGGTCGGCCAGATGACCTTCGCCGGTGGGGGCGAACTCGCCGCCGACATGGTCGTCTTCTCCGCCGGTGTCCGCCCTCGCGACGACCTGGCGCGCGCGTGTGGCCTGACCGTGGGCGAGCGCGGCGGCATCGTGGTGGACGACACGTGCAGGACGTCCGACCCGGCGGTGTACGCCATCGGCGAGTGCGCGCTGGCGCAAGGCCGCATCTACGGCCTCGTTGCTCCCGGCTACGCGATGGCAGAGGTCGTCGCGGACCGGCTCCTCGGCGGCCAGGCCGAGTTCACCGGCGCCGACATGTCCACGAAGCTCAAGCTGCTGGGCGTGGACGTCGCCAGCTTCGGCGATGCGCACGGGGCGACGGACGGCGCGCTGTCGGTCGTGTACGCCGACCCGATAGGCGGCGTGTACAAGAAGCTTGTCGTGTCTGACGACGCGCAGACCTTGCTCGGCGGGGTGCTCGTCGGGGACGCGTCGACGTACGCGTCGCTGCGCCCCCTCGTCGGCATGAAGCTGCC